>SHLN01000206.1 GCA_004283105.1 Acidimicrobiia bacterium | reverse complement strand
CGTGCTCGACATCGGAGGCGGGCCGGGGGTCTACGCCAACTGGCTGGCAGCGGCCAACTACACGGTGCACCTCCGTGACCCGATGCCGCGCCACATCGACGAGGCAATGGCCGGCGCCCATCCGGGCTCCCCGCTCGCCTCGGCAACGGTCGGTGACGCTCGGGACCTCGACTTCGACGATGCCTCAGCCGACGCGGTGCTGCTCCTCGGTCCGCTCTATCACCTGACCGGGCTCGACGATCGCCTCCGGGCGCTCAGGGAGGCTCGCCGGGTGCTCCGTCCCGGCGGTGTGGTCCTCGCCGCCGGGGTAAGCCGCTTCGCCTCGGCGCTCGACGGGTTGTGGCGCAACCTCTCCGCCGATCCCGAGTTCCGGACCATTCTCGAGCGCGACCTGGCAGAAGGTCAGCACCGCAACCCGACCGGCAATCTGACGTACTGGACCACGGCGTACTTCCACCGACCCGACGAGCTTCGAGACGAACTCAACGATGCCGGCTTCGAACGGTCGGAGGTGGTGGCAGTCGAAGGAATCGGGTGGATCATGCCCGACTTCGAGGACCGCTGGGCCGATCCCGCCAACCGCCGCCACATCCTCGACATCGTCGCACTGACCGAACGCGAACCCTCCATCCTCGGGGTCAGCCAGCATCTCCTCGGGGTGGGATGGAGCCCGGCCTAGCCGCCGTGGGACTACGCGTCGACCCGATGGCGGCGCCCCGCCAGGCCCGCTCCGACCCGCCACCCGAACAGAAAGAGGGCCAGGAACGCCGTCGCCACCAGCACAAACGTGAACTCGGTCCCGTCGTCGAACACGAAGCGACGCAGGAGCATCCCGACGATCACCGTCGTGGCCAGTACACCGGCCCCGACCCGCAACGAGCTCGGATCCTGCCAGGCCTTCGTGACCACCCAGCCGATGCCGAGAGCGATGAGAAAGGGGCCGGCGGTATGGAGAATCCCGGTCGCCGTCTCTTCGGCACCGTGGTTGGAGCGACCGGCGATCACGAACACGAGTACCGAGGCAAGGTCGTAGGAGAGCATCCACTTCTTCATGGCGGCCAGAGTATCGCTCACCCGGCCGCACTAGAAACCTCCGGCGGATTGCCCGGGTGGCTGGCATGATGGGCTCATGGAGGACCGCCGCCAGCACTGGGAACAGGTGTATCAGAACCGGGATCCGTCCACCGTGTCCTGGTATCAGGAGAACCCGGCGCGGTCGTTGATCCTCATCGAGGAGACGTCGGTGGCGGCCGACGCTCCGATCATCGACATCGGCGGAGGAGCGGGCCGGCTGGTCGACCGGCTCCTCGAGATCGGATACTCCCGACTCACGGTGCTCGACCTCGCCCCGACGGCCCTCCGCCAGGCCCAGGAGCGTCTCGGAGCGCGATCGCGGGAAGTCACCTGGTTGGACGCCGACGTGCTCGAGCATGAGTTCGAGCACCCCTATGCCGTCTGGCACGACCGGGCGGTCTTTCACTTCCTCACAGACCCGGGCGATCGGGACCGGTATGTCGGCCAACTCACCACGGCGGTCGAACCGGGCGGTCATGTGATTCTCGCCACGTTTGGCCCCGACGGGCCCGAGTTGTGCAGCGGGTTGCCGGTGCAGCGCCACAGCCCTGAATCGCTGACAGGGTGTCTCGGATCAGCCTTCGAGGCCGTCGACTTCCAGGAGGAGGCGCACCACACGCCGTCGGGGACGATCCAGCACTTCCTTTACGGGCGGTTCGTTCGCCTGAGTGACTAGTCGAAGCACGCGCACGCCGACTAGTCGGATTGAACTAGGCCGCCCGAGTGCCTCTTCAATGTGTCTGGAGACAATGCGGGCATGACCGATGCCGGATACATAGGAGACGCCAAGAGGAGGAATCCCATGTACACCAGCCGATCAACCACTCACCGTTTCGGAGCCATGTTCTTGAGCCTGGCCGCCGCCGCCCTCGTCGTACTTGCCATGGCGGGGCCCGGCCAGGCCACCCCGACCGAGACCCCCGAGCCGGGATGCGCCAGTGTCTGCATCGACGCCGACGGAGCCTTCGGCCCGACGATTCCCGTATCACTCGACGAGGGCTCCGCCGCCAACCTGGCCGCCATCATCGGTGGCGATGCCGGGCACACACGGCCGATCACCATGGACTTCATGTCCGTCGACGAAGGATCCGAGGTCGTCGTCCTCGACGCCGGCGCCGAGGTCGCAACCGTGCAGTTGAGCAGTGGCCGGATCGGGTTTGTCCCGGTCGCCTGGCTGCAGAGCGCCTAGCTGCTGCGTCGGCCCATCATCCGGTGCCCGAGCCAGGCCGCTCCCACCCCGATCACCGCTCCGACCGCCGATAGGACGACATCAGAGGTCTCGTAGCCTCGGCTGGTGAACCGATCTTGAAGGAACTCGAGGCCAAGGAGCAGAACGAGAGTGGACCCAAGTGCCACCAGGACCGCCCGCCGGTGTCGACTCAATAGGAAGTACGCCCCGGCGCCGGTCACCGCCCCGCCAACCACATGTCCAGGACCGTCCACCGTACCAATGTCGTCGAACCAGAAGTCGGGCGGGTCGGCGGCCAGCAACAGGTAGGCAAAGAAGGCAAACCAGACGGCCCCGAAGACGACGGCGGCCGGTTTCCACCACGGGCGGAGCTTTGATCTATCAGGTGCGGCCATGACCCGTCAGCGTATCGTCGATTGAGGAATCGGCTAGAGGGCCCCGAGCCTCTCCTGGAAGAATTCGAGAATGGCAACGTAGGCCGTCACCTTATTCTCATGCTTGACCATGTCGTGGCCCTCATCGTCGAATACGAGGTATTCGATGTCCTTCCCCTTCGATTGCAGCTCGTCGACCAGTCGATCCGATTCGGCCACGACGACCCGGGGATCATTACGCCCCTGAATGACGAGGAGCGGCGCGACCATCGCATCGAGATGGGTGCGAGGGGACCGCTCGATCAGGAAATCCCGGTCGGTCTCGGGATGGCCGATCGCCAGATACATGTACGTCTTCCACGTCTCGGGAAGAGCATCGAGGAACGTGAAGAGGTCATACGGCCCGAACATGTCGACCCCGGCCGCCCATAGATCGGGATGACGCCCGAGCAGAGTGAGGGTCATGAATCCGCCATAGCTGCGACCCATCACTCCGATCCGGTCGCCGTCGAGCCGATGATCCTGGCGGAGCATCTCCACGCCGGCGGCATGATCGAGCCGGTCGGCCCCGCCCCAGTCCCGGTCGACCCGCTTCATATAGGCCTGGCCGTATCCGCTGGAGCCGCGCGCGTTTGGGACGAAGACGGCGAACCCGTGCAGGGTGAACAGCTGGATGAGAGGTATCGAGAACCAGGTGAAGTCGGGGCGCTCCTGGGACTGGGGCCCGCCATGGACGTAGTAGATGACCGGATACGGGCCCTCGCCCACACCCGGAGCCGGCAGGTAGAGCCGGGCCGATACCCGGGTCCCGTCGTGGGAGACAAACGAAGCGTCCTCGCCCGGTGAAAGGGCGTCGGTCGAGAGGCCGTCGATTGCCTCGTCGGTGTGCCGGCGCACTCCGCTCTCGCCCACGGTGTAGAGCTGGACCGGCGATGTCGCCGTCGAGAAGGCAATGGCCCAGGTGTCCGTCACGGCGTCGTGCGAGGACGCCTGGACGACGCCGTCGCCCAGCTCGCCAGTCCCCCACAGCACCCGGGTCACTGCCATCGTGCCGTTCTCGAACGTCGCCTCGTAGCCATACGAGCAGCCGTCGATGTTGTAGTGGAGCTCGTAGCGATCACCATCCAGATGGTCCATGTCGGTGAGCTCACCGATGCCGTCGTGTGCGAGGCCGGTGACCGGAACCTCGACCGGGTCTCCCCCATCGAGCCCCACCGTGCACAGCCCACCGGTGTCGGTGAACAGCGTGGTCATGAGGAGGACTGCGTCGTCGCGCACGTGCCCGTCGGTGAAGCCGGCCGCAGGTACCGGATCGTCCCCGCGCTCCTCGAGCGGCACCCCGGCCAGGTGTCGTCGGCTACGGGTGGCCGCCTCCCACAGATAGAGAACCGTGTCTCCTGCGGTGTAGCCGTCGACGACGGGGATCCTCTCCCACGACTCATCGCGGCCGATGGGGAAGTTGCCGTAGGGCGACGTTCCCAGCTCGGTCAGCTCGAGGGTCGTGAGGTCGGCCAGGAAGCTGGCGTAGTTGGGATCGGTGCGGGGCGAGATGATGAGGATCGCTCTGGCATCGGTCCGATCGGTGAACGAGAGAACCTGCTGGCCGGCAAAGCGGTCACCCCAGATTGGCTCTGGCGTTCCACCCTCGATCGGGATGAAGTACGGCTGGTAGTTCTCATCGCCGTGGTCGTCGATGGTCACGAGAATCTTGCCGAGCCCGGGGAGGACTGAGAACGACTCGGCACCCATGATCTTCGGGCTCGGGAGGGCCAGGTCTTCGGGGACCAGTTGCACCGTCTCACCTCCGTCGAGCGGCATTGCGAACAGGCTCATATGACCGGTCCGGTTGGAGACGAAGTAAAGCTTGTCCCCGGCAATCTGGGGCGAGAGATAGAGCTTGGCGGCAAGCAGCGACTCAACAAGGGCGCGTGGATCATTCATAGGGTCGAGGCTAGGTCACCGGTGAAGGCGACAACGACCAGCCCGACTAGCCCCCGTGGAGATCTATGGTGTCCGCCATGACCGCCGTCCTCGAACACATGGAGCTGGGATTTCCCTGGACGTGCCTCGAT
>SHLN01000205.1 GCA_004283105.1 Acidimicrobiia bacterium | reverse complement strand
CCGTGACCGATGCGGTCGGCACCAAGGTCCCGGATGGCCGCCCACACGCTCTCGGGGCCGACGGTCTCCCCGGCATGGGGAACCGAGCCGAGCCCGGCCGCCCTGGCCCTGGCGAAGGACCCGGCGAACCACCCGGCGGGAAACCCCACCTCCGGGCCGCCCAATCCGAGCGCAACGACACCCTCGGGTGCCTCCGGTCCGGTGATGAGGTCGACGGTGAAGCCCGCGTCGGGCTCTTCCAACTCGCGGGGGATATCACAGGTCCAGCCGAGCACCACCCCGTAGTCCTCGCGGGCACGACGCCGGCCTTCGTTGAGGCCGCTCACGTAGTCGCCCATGTCGATTCCCCGGCGGTAGTGGTTGTACGGAGTCGTTGTGACCTCGGCGTACCGGACGTTCTGGGCGGCCAGCTCCCTGGCCAGCTCGACGGTGGCAGTGGTGAAGTCCTCACCGTCCTTGAGAACCTCGAGTCCTTGCATGAACAACCGCAGGAACGCATCGAAGCTCCCAAATTGGTACTGAGCGGTCAGCTCCTCGGCCGATTCCGCCCCCAGATCGACGCCGTGACGCCTCGCCATAGAGAGCATGGTGGCCGGTCGCAGCGAGCCTTCCAGGTGCAGATGCAGCTCGACTTTGACCAGACGAGCGATTTCGGGCGAGGCTGCCAACTACTCGAACTCGACCGGGTCACCAACCCGGATCACGCCGCCCTCGACGATGGCGCCGACCACGCCGCCAAGTTGCACGAGTGCGGCCCGAGCGCCCGGACCCACGCTCTCTTCCATCTCGTCGCACGGGCTGCAATCCCCGGCCACTTCGACGACAACATCGCCCAGCCGGATGGCGGAACCCGGCTCGCGGGTGAATCGCCCTTCCGAAATGGTGATCTGACGGCGGGTGGATCCCATCGGAATGGCATCACCCAGCTTGGCGGCCGCTTCGTCCAGTTCTTCAGTACTCACGATCGAGATCTGCCGGCGCGCCCCGAACTTACGGTCCCCCACCAGGCCCTGTCCGGCAATCGCCTCGACCTCCTCGACCGAATGAGGCCGACCCGGCCAGGTGTCCTCTGATATGTGGATTCCGGTGACGTGTGCCATGGCGAGGGAGTGTAGGCGACGGGTTAACTATCAGATGCACTGTCAGGCGGGATGCCCCCCTACCCCAGCGGCTTCGCCGCTGCGGTACCTTCCCCCCGGCTGCGCCGGGGGGACTGACAGGCTCTAGTGACCGCCGTTTGAGCCGACCGGGTCGAGCAGCTCGGGTGGCGCGATGGTCTCCTGGAAGGTGAACTCGGGGTACGCCTCGCCGCCGTGTTCGCTGCGGTCGAGTCCCATCCGCTCCTCCTCCGGGGTCACCCGCATGCCGTGCAGCAAATCGATGGCCTTGAACACGACGAGCGAAGTGACGAACACCCAGCCGAGGATGGCGCCGATGCCGGTGAGCTGGGTGAGAATGTCTCCCCCGCCCCAGATGCCGACGGCCAGCACGCCCCAGATGCCGGCGGTGCCGTGCACCGAGATGGCGCCGACCGGGTCGTCGATCTTGGCCCGCTCGATCCCGATGATCGACAAGACGACGAGTGCGCCGGCGATGCCGCCCACAAGAATGGAGGCTCCGAAGGGGATGCTGGCGGCGCCGGCGGTGATGCCGACCAGACCGCCCAGGGCACCATTCAGGGTGAGGCCCACATCCGGATTCCCGGTGATTCTCCACGAGAGGAACATGGCAGCGGTGGCACCGGCCGCCGGAGCCAGGGTGGTGGTCACCACCACCGAGGCGAAGTCGGCGCCGACTGCGGCCAGGGTCGAACCGCCGTTGAACCCGTACCAGCCGAACCACAGGATGAACACGCCGAGGGCGCCCAGGGTCAGCGAGTGACCGGGAATGGTGCGGATCTCGCCGTTCGGTCCGTACTTGCCCAGCCTCGGCCCGACCACCAGCACCGCCGCCAGGGCAGCCACTGCACCGGTGAGGTGGACAACCCCGGAGCCGGCGAAGTCGACAAAGCCCTGCTCGGCAAGCCAGCCCTCACCGTTCCACACCCAGTGCGACACGACGGGATAGATGATGGCGGTGATGAACGGCGTGTACATGAGGTAGGCCGTGAACTTGACCCGCTCGGCGACTGCGCCGGAGATGATGGTGGCCGCCGTGGCCGCAAACACTGCCTGGAAGAACCACTCCGAGGCCCTGGCTTGATCGGAGAAGAACCAGTTGCCGGTCGAAAAGAACCCTCCGACCGAGCTCCCGCCGTAGGCGAGGGCGAAACCCATGACCCAGTAGGAGAGGGCTCCCACCGAGAAGTCCATGAAGTTCTTCATGATGATGTTGCCGGCGTTCTTGGCCCGGGTGAACCCGGACTCGACGAGGGCAAACCCCGCCTGCATGAACATGACGAGGATGCCGGCGATGACCACCCACACCTCGTCGAGCGCGGTGGCGACCTCGGTGATGTTTGGGGTCTGGGCGCTTGCCGCGAAGGCGAGTGGCCCCACCAACGCAACCGCCGCCATCACGGTGACGAGCATCAAGCGTTTCACGATTCGTTCCTCCTGGTTCTGAACTGCAGGAGAGCACCGTACGAGACGCCGATTTCGTCGCCGTAACTGGCTTGTTACGAGTCGGTGGCATGTTTGTTACGGGCGCATTGCGGGAATGCTTCGCATTCCTTGGCCGGTGCTTCGCACCGGCTGGTAGCGGGACGGGCAGGAACGCAGCATGCTGCTCAACGCGCTACGGCGACGGACCGGTGGTGATGTAGACCTGACCGAGCCTGGTCCGCCACCGATGACGCCCACCCGACAACGGGGTGTGGGTCCAACCGGCTTTGGTCCGGATATGGTGATCGTGGCGGCACAGCGGGGCCAGGTTGGTGGTGACGGTTGGTCCGCCTTCGGCGTGGGGAACGCGGTGATCGAGGTCGCAGTCGAGGGCGGGCATCCGGCAGCCGGGGAACACGCACGTCGGATGCTGCGCGTGGACCTCTCGCTGCTGACCAGTGGTCGGCCGGCGACGGGTGATCCCGTTGTCGAGCACCTCACCATCCGAGTTGGTGACCGTGAACCGCCACTCCGCCCCCCGGCTCTCATCGGTGACCTGGCGAGCGATGTCGGCAATGACCGGACCAAACCCGGCCAGCTCTCCGGCGTGATCATTCAATCGGGTGAGGGTCTCGAGATCGACGTGGATATCGACGACCCCACGGTTGCGACCGGACTCACCCGTGGCACTGCCCTGGAGGAGGTCGACAAAGATGTCGGCCCGGATTTGATCCATGGTGCGCTCATCGCCCCGGCGGCGCAGTGAGCGAGCAATACGATTGATGCGGCGGGTGATGGCGGCCACTCGATGAGGTGGCAGGTCCAGCCCGAACAGGTGGGCGGTCCCCTCGGGAGTCGGTTCGGAGCTCACCCGCCGATCGGTCACCGCCTTCCGAAACCGGTCGGTCGCCTCGTCGGGATCGGCTTCGATGCACAACCGGCGCAGGCGAGCCGCCAGCTGCCCGGTAGTCAAACCCGGCGCGTCATCGAGCAATTGGCCGACCACTTCGACAGCTCCGGCCGGTGAAAGGTGGCTCGTCCCGTGGACCAGGGTGCGAGCCCGGCGTGGATCCAAGTCACCGGCGGCCAACAGCGCGGTCACGCCCGGGAGCCGACGCCGCAGATCGAGGGCGAGATCGAGCTCCGTGTCGGCCGCCCGGCGGGTGAGACGCAACGCGACGCGAATCTCGGCGGCGGCCTGCTCATGAGCGAGTTGGTAGTCGTCGTCCATGCTGTGCAGGGTGTCGGAGATGGCCGCCATGGCGGTGTAGGTGTGGGCGGCATAGTGCGATGCCATGCGCTGGCTGGCCTTCAGCACTTCCACCTGGTCGTAGCCGGACAGCTCCTCCACGTCGATCGTGGCCAGCAACGCCGCCAGTTCGGGCCCGGGAGCCATCTCGGCTAGACCGGATGGGATAGTCTCAGATCCTTCTATCTCGAACATATGTTCGATTGTATCATGAGGGTGAGACATGAACTAGACCTACATCACGCCAAACAGCGATACTCCGGTCCATGGAGAGAATCGCCGTCGTGGGATCACCCGGCTCCGGCAAGACCACCGTGGCCCGTGAACTGGCCGACAGGCTTCACCTCCCCCACATCGAGTTGGACTCCATCTTCCATCGATGAGGCAACGACAGGCGAGCATTGGGTGACCTGCGGCAACTACCAGCGCGTCTCCAAGCCGATCATCTGGCAGCGGGCCGACACCGTCGTCTGGCTGGACCTGCCCAAGCCGGTCGTCCTGCGGGCTCTCGTTCACCGCAGCGTCCGGCGGGCCTGGCAACGGGAAGAGCTGTGGAACGGAAACCGTGAGCGATTCGGCAGCTTCCTCAAGACGAGGAAAGAGGACAACATCCTGCTCTGGGCATGGGCGCATTTCGATTCCTTGCGGGATCGGTACAGTGCAGCCATCGCCGAGCCGTCGTGGGCCCATCTCGACTTCGTTCGCCTACGGAGCCGCCGCGAGGTGTCGGAGTGGCTGGCCGGGGTCGGCCGAACTCGGAATCAGGACGGTCGGGAGAACCATTGATGCCGAAGACAGAGGAGTAGCGATGACCAACGAGGAAATGCTGGACGTGTTCGGCGATTTCCATCCCGCCGAGTACGAGGCCGAAGCGGAGGAACGCTGGGGCGACAGCGACGCCTACCGCCAGTCGGCCCG
>SHLN01000204.1 GCA_004283105.1 Acidimicrobiia bacterium | reverse complement strand
CTTCGGGGACGGGGGCGCCCACCAGCTGCGTGGCGACGGGACCGATTGGCGACGGCCGTGCAACGAAGCAACCGAAACGCTTTGCAACGCCTTCCCACGCGCCGCCGGTGGGCACCGGCCGCTCAGGGAAGGGTGAACGCAAAATCACCGCCACTTCCTGTGAGTTGCGGGTGCCCGTCCTCACGTTGCGGGATGGCGGCGACTTCGCCCTCCGAGGAACGAAGGACGAGTGACGAGCGACGAGTGACGAGCGACGAGCGACGAGCGACGAGCGACGAGCGACGAGCGACGAGCAACGAGCAACCAGCAACTACCCGAGCGTCGAAACGCGGGCTGGGACCTTGCTTCGATGCAGCCAGATGGAGTGGGTCATGCCGAGCGCGAACGCCATGGCGGTGAAGGAGGAACCGCCCGCCGACATGAAGGGGAGCGGAATTCCAGTGACCGGCATAATGCCGAGCGTCATGCCCACATTCACGAATACGTGAAAGGAAAGCATGGCAGCCACACCAACGGCCACGAGCATTCCGAAACGATCCTCTGCGGCCGCAGCCGTACGCAGCAGCCGCCACACGATGACGGCATAGATCGCGATGAGGAGGGACCCGCCGATGAAACCCAGTTGCTCTCCGACCGCCGTGAAAATGAAGTCGGTCGTCTGCTCGGGGATGAAGGACAGGTTGGTCTGGCTTCCCTCGAATAGGCCCCGGCCCGAGAATCCCCCGCTGCCAATAGCGATTTGGCTTTGCAGCGGCTGGAAGGCAACCGCGAGCGCGTTCGCTTGCGGGTTGAGCCATGCGTCGATCCGGTCCTCCACCAGGGAAAGCCAGCCCCGGTTGTAAGAGAACCACGTGAGGAGGCCGCCGCTGCCGAGCAGCAGGCCCAGTTGCCTGAGCGAAGCGCCGGCCGCAAACAGCACGACTCCGCTGAGCACCACGACCGCCAGCAGCGTGCCGAGGTCGGGCTGGGCGGCAATGAGGGCCACCGGCAGCCCCATGAGCGCGAGGGCGGTTGTGACGCGCCTCCATCCGATCTTGTTCTCGACCGCCGGCGCGAGCAGCGCCGCCAGCATGACGATGATGGCGGGTTTGGCCCACTCCGACGGCTGGAACTGAAAACCGAACACCGAGAACCAGCTGACTGCGTTGTTGACTTCCCGCCCCCAAACCAACACCGCGGCGAGGGCAACAACCGCAACCACGTACAACACCGGGGCGGCAGTGTGAAGGCTGCGATGCTCGACGACCGATCCGACGGCAAAGGCCACCAGCCCCACGAAGACAATGACGGCTTGCTTCTGCGCCTCGGCGGCCGGGTCGCTCCCGAGCAACTCAGCCCGGGGTGCCGAGGCCGAATAGATCATGAGCACGCTGAGGACACCGAGCAAGAGCAAAGCCCCGGTGAGAAGCAGATCGGGGCGCCGGCTCTCGTGGCCACTGGCGGTCAATCCCCGCCCCCGGATGACGGCAGTCGTCATGGTGTAGCCGCCTCCGCCAGCGGTACCCGGCGCGGCGCAGTGGCCGGGTCCAGCATGTACTCGAGCACCCGGCGAACCGCCGGCGCCGCAACGGCCGAGCCGCCGCCACCCTCATCCACCACGATGACAACGACGTATTTCGGATTCGAGATGGGCGCAACTCCCACGAACCAGGAGGTGTCGATGTCATCGTCGATCGGACCGATCTGCGCCGTCCCGGTCTTGCCGCCGATCTGGTTCCGGTAGGGCGAGTCGGCAAACGCCCCGGCGGCCGTCCCCTCCGTCACAACCCCGGCGAGGTCTCTCCGCAGCATGGCCGATGTTTCCGGATCGATATCAACCTGCCGCACCGCGGCCGGTTCGCGGCGGTCGACCACGTTGCCGTCGGTGTCGACGAAGTGATCGACCACGCGGGGCCGCCATACGGTGCCGCCATTGACGAGGGCGGCATAGGAAACTGCCAGCTGGAGCGGGGTAGCAGCCAAATCGCCCTGCCCGATGACCGTGTTCATGAGGTCGCCGCCGTACCACTCGCCGTTCGGGAACGCGATGGGGTTCTGCTCGTGGAGCCGCTCGCGCCAATCCCGGTCTGGCATGATCCCGGAAGCCTCACCGGGTAGATCGATCCCGGTTGGGGCCCCGTATCCGAGCTCGCGTGCCCATTCCTGGATGATGGACTCGTCCTTGCTGGTGTCTTCCCAGACGCCGAGCGCTACTTCCCAGAAGTAGACGTCGGCGGATTTGACGAGAGCCCCGTGCAGGTTGGTCCATCCATGATCGGGGCTCCAGTCGGTGAACACCTGGGGACTTCCCTCGCCAAAGGAAGGGAATTCGAGCTTTGGCTCGAGCTCCTTGCCGTCCTCGGGACCATTCAATTCGTCTGGCCAGATGTTCTCCTCGATGGCCACCACATATGGCACCGCCTTGAACGTCGAACCGGGCGGGAACGTGCCCCGCACATTGAGGTTGAGGAGCGCGTCGTTCTCCTGGATAACCTCGAACTCCTCCTCGCTCAGCCCCCCGATGAACGCGTTCGGGTCGTAGTCGGGCGTTGATTCCATGGCGACGACGGATCCGTCGGTGGCATCCAGAACGAGTCCGGCCACCTTGCCGGTTGGCTCCTCCCCCTGCTCACGGGACAGTTCCAGGGCGTACTGGAGTGTGTCCTTGAGCTCCCGGCTCACATCGGCATCGATGGTGAGCACGACGTTCCAGCCCGGCTGGGCGTTCACCTCGTCGGTGAACTGCCAGACGGTCCGATCGGCGCTAACAGTGAATACCTCAGCGCCTTCGGTGCCCCGCAACACGTTGTCGTATTGCCGCTCGACCCCGGACCGCCCGAAGACCTCGTCGGTTCGAACCCGGTCGCTGTATCGCTCGAGGTCGGCCGTGGTTGCCTTGCCCGTGTAGCCGAGCACGTGGGCGGCCAGCGTCTCCTCGGCGTAGTAGCGCACCGGTATCAGCGCCACCGAGATGCCCGGATAGTCGTCCTGGTACTCCTGGACCTCGAAGGCGACCGCGTCGCTGATGTCGCGGGCGAGCGTCACCACCGTCCCGGAGCGGGCCGAGTTGATCGGATTGCGGATCTCGGATTGCTCAACCCCGAGGAGAACGGCCAGGCGTTGGACAAGCTCCTCTTCCTGTTCGAGCGTGACCTCGGCCCGATCGAGCTGCAGCGTTTGGGACGGCCGGCTGCCCGCCAGCACGGTCCCGTTGATGTCCCGGATCTCACCGCGGGCCGGCTGCTGATAGATCACCTGGACCTGGTTGCTGGCGGCCTTGGCGGTGTTCTCCTCGACCGCGGCCACTTGCAGGAACCACAGGCGCACGCTCAGCATCGTGAACAACGCCAGAAACGTGATGCCGATGGTGGCGAGCCGCCACGGGTGGATCATCCCCATACCCCTGCGGCCGGATCGCGCTGCATGAGCCGGGCCGTGATCGGCAGCACGATGAGAGCAATGACGAGGTTGTACACAGCGGCCAGCAGCACCTTCTTGAACGCGTTTACGTCGGAGAACACCTGTTGTCCGAACAGCGTACCGAGAACGGCATATAACAATTCCCCGCCCACCGTCAGGACGAAGACCGAAGCAAGCGTGAGAGCGCCGTTGCCTTCCACCCGGGGACGAATTCGGACGGTCATGTAGGCCGCCACGGTCAGTACGAGCGCCCACACACCGAGGAGCGTGTTGCCGAGGAGATCGGTGAGGAGGCCGGCACTGAACCCGAGCAACATGGCCGCTTCTTCGCTCAGCTGATACGCGGCAGCTACCACCACGAGCAGGACGAAGTCCGGAGCGACCCCGAACGGGTCGAGATAGCGATCGAAGAGCGTCGTCTGAAGGATCACCGCCACGACTCCAAGCACGAGCGCGATGTTGAGGTGACGGAACCTCATGGGACGTCCTCGCCGGCCGGTACGTCGCCATCGGAGGGATCCTCGACCGGTGGTTCCTCTGACCCGGGCAGGAAGAAGATGACCCGCACGAAATCGAGCCGCTCGAAGTCGACGGCCGGATCAATCGTCGTCTGGATTCCGACTCCGGCCGCCGGTTCGGCCGACCGTGCCACCGTGCCCACGATCAGTCCGGCCGGATACCGGTTGGCAAACGTGACGACGACCTCACCTTCCTCAACCGGGCCGTCGGCCCGCGAGCTCACCAGTTTGAGGTCGCCCGAACCGCGTCCTTCGGCGGTTCCGACAAATCCGGTGGAGACGAGCCGTACTGCCGCGGCGTGGTCTGGATCGGTCAGCAGCTTGACGGTGGCGCTATTGGAAGTGACCGCCTCGACATAGCCGACGAGACCCTGCAAGTTGACCACCGGCTGGCCAATGGCGATTCCCTCGTCGGCGCCTTTGTTCAGGACGACCGAGAAGTCGAAGTTGGAGCTCCCCCCGGCCTGGACGCGGGCCACTGTGCTCTGCGCGAGCAACTCGCCGGGCAACTCCAGCTGGAGCAACTGGCGAAGAACCTCGTTCTCGGCCCGGATGCTCTCGGTCTCGGCCAGCACCCGGTTGGCTTCCTCGAGGTCCTCGCGCAGCCGGTCGTTCTCGGCACGCAGACCGGCCAGATTCACGAGGGCATCGGCGGTGTCGGCCACCGGCCGAATCACGGCGGTGACGGCAGACTGCACCGGGTCGAACAGGGTCCGCACGCCGTCGCGCAGGGTTCCCGTCACCCCTCCCCCCTCGTTGCGAACGTCGAAGGTCATCAACAAGAACGAGAGGATGATGAGGGA
>SHLN01000203.1 GCA_004283105.1 Acidimicrobiia bacterium | reverse complement strand
TGTCCTAGCCGTCGTTCTCGCGGCCTGCAGCGGTACCGACGCTGAGCCCAGCGGGAGTGGGACGAGCGATCCAATAGAAGCGACGGTGCCGACCACGGTTGCGTCTGCGGAGAGCCTCGGGTCGACCCGGGCCGAGATCGAAGCGACGCTGGCCGGGATCGGCCCGGTGACCACGCTGGACCAGGCGAAAGCGGTCATAGAAGCGGTCGGGGCCGGCATGGAGACCGATTTGGTCCCGTATGCCTATGACGCTGCCCGGGTGGCCGACGCCGAGACGTTTCGGACGGCAATGGCGACCATCGGCGGGGTCATCGGCGAGACGCCAACTACCGACGACTTCCGGTCGCTCTCGCGCTTCTATGGGAACTGGATCATGAACAACGCCCCCGATCCCGGACCGGCCTACATCCCGTGGAAGGGCGCACTGTTTGCCAACATCGATCCGGAGTTCGAACCACTCATTGCCTCGGTCGAGGATCCTGTCACCGTCGCCCGGCTCCAATGGGGAGGGGTGCTGCGGGGCGGCATCCCCGAGTTGAACGACGCCGAGACCATTCCGGTCGCAGAGGCCGGCTACATGCGCGACGAAGAGATCGTGTTCGGCGCGGTCGTCAACGGACAGGCGAGGGCCTATCCGGTCCGTATTCTCGGACACCACGAACTGGCCAACGACACGCTCGGCGGCGAGCCGGTCTCGCTCGTGTACTGCACGCTCTGTCGGACGCCGGTCTTCTATCACCGGGAAGTGGCCGGCCGGGTGCTCGACTTCGAGACCTCGGGCCTGCTCGAGAACTCCAACAAGGTCATGGTCGACGTGCAGACCGACTCGCTGTGGAATCAACTCACCGGTGAGGCGTTCGCGGGACCATTGAAGGGGGAGCTCCTCGACAGGCTCCCGATGGTGGTCACCACGTGGTCGGATTGGGTGTTCCAACATCCAGACACCGATGTTCAAAGAGTGCCGACGCTCGACCTCGATCCTGATCTGGCGGGCCTCAATCCGACCGGCGGTTACTCCTATGAGCCGGGCGACGCTTACGCCGACTACTACGCGGGAAGCGAGCTCTGGTTCCCCACCTTCGAGGTGCCCGACAACTTCGCCGAGAAAGACGAGGTCGTCACCATTGATTACCGCGGAGGCCGCCTGGCCGTCGGGCTGGACGCACTGCTCGACGCCGGAGCGCTCACGACGAGCGTGAGCGGCGAGCCGGTGGTGTTCGTCGCATCGGGGAATGGTGCCCGGGTGTACGAATCGGTCGACGGCCTTCGCGTCGTAGACGGTCGGGTGCTCTTCGACGGGGAACCGGTCACCGTGAGCGAGGATTCGCTCATCCTTCCCGATGGGACCGAGCTCAACCGCCTCGTCTCCGGTCAATCATTCTGGTTCGCCTGGTACGGCAACTTCCCCGACACCGATTTCTGGCCGAAGCCGGGAACGCTTCGCGTTCCTTAGGAGCCACTTCGTGGCTCCATTGGTGAACGTCGACGTCGACGGCGACGTCGAGGTTGATGGCCGGTGGCCGGTGGCCGGATGGCCGGACGCGAAAACGCGCCCCGGTGACCGGGACGCGATTTCGAATTGGCTAGTGGTTGGGTGGGTCTAGCCGCCGAGCATGCCGCCGAGCTTGTCGGTGATACCACCGAGCATGCCGCCGTCGTCGTCGCCACCACCCTCGTCGTCGCCGCCGTCCACGAACTTGGCAACCTGGTCGCCGATGGGTCCGGGCAGCTTGTCCTTCATAAAGCCGACCACGGCTTCGATGGCCTTCTGAGCCTGATCGGCCGAGATTCCGGCCTTCTCCTGCACGAGTTCGAGCAGTTTGTCCATACGTCCTCCTGGGATGATGTCTTCTGAGATTAGACACGCACGAACGGGCAAAGTTCTCGGTGGGCGTTTGCTGTGAGCTTGCGGCTACGAGGCCCGGCGCAGGTCTTCATCGCGAGCGCCGCGGTCGAACGGCAGGGTCACGAGAAGGCTGGTCGGGCGATACGGACCGTCCATTCCGAGCAGGTCGGACACGAGAATCCCACGCACGAGGTCGTGGTTGCAGTGGTCCTCGCACCGTCGGTACGGGTCGTCGATATGGTCGAACTCATGGTCCATATTCCATGTATCGGCAGGACATCGGCTCGACTTAGGTCTCTGTTGTGTGCCTCAGTCCCAGCCGAGCTCGTGGAGGCGTTCGTCGTCGATGCCGAGATGGTGAGCGACCTCGTGGAGAACGGTGGTGCGGACTTCCTGCTCGAGGTCGGAAGTTGACAGGTTCAAGCTCAAGTGGGGCAGGCGGAAGATCACGATGCGGTCGGGGAGGGCCATCGTGTACTCGAAGCCGCGGTCGTGGAGGGAGATGCCTTCGTAGATGCCGAGAATGCCTTCGCCTTCGGGGTCCTGTTCCCGGTTCGGCCGGTCTTCGACAACGACGACGATGTTGTCGAGCGCATCGAGCACCCAATCGGGCAGCTGTTCGAGTGCCCGGTCGACGAGGTCTTCGAAGCGAGCGCGGTCCATACCGGCCAGCCTACGGGGACTAGGTTGGGTCGATGCGAGAGGCCATCGCTTCCTGGGTTCTGCGATACGTCAAGGCGTGGGGGAGTAACCATCCCGACGAGATCGGCAAGCTCTTCGCCGAAGACGCCCTGTACTACACCGAGCCGTTCGCCGCCCCCTGGGAAGGCCGAACGGCCATCGTGCAGTGGTGGTTGCGCCACCGGGAAGAGCCGGGAACGTGGGGGTTCCGTTTCGAGATCCTGGGCGTGGACGGCGATGTGGGTTTCGTGCGCGGGTGGGTCGAGTACTCCGACGAATCGGACTACGAGAACCTGTGGGTCGTTCGTCTGGATGAGAACGGCGACTGCGTGGAGTTCACCGACTGGTGGATGCGGGTTCCCGACTCAGCGGGCTGAGTCGGCCCGGTCGGGTTCGGTCACCGTCAGAGAAGCGATACCGATCAGCAGCGGGACCACCGCGAACAGCAGGGCGGTCGTCCGGTACTCGCCGATCCCGCTTCGGGCCACTGAGAACGCCACCGGGCCGATGGCCGAAGACCCCACCCCGATGAACGTCGAAACTCCCTGAATGGCTCCGATATTGGCGAGCCCAAACCAGCGGGGAAACACGGTGGCGGCCAGGGGCCGTTGCGCTCCGGCGGCCGCGCCCAACGTGACCGCGTACAGGACTACCTGCCAGCCGGGCTCCACGATTTGAATGAGCACGAGAGCGGCCGCCAGCAGACCCATGGAGGCAGCCAGGAGAAACCGGACCGCAATCCGGTCCGACAGTGCCCCGACCGCCAGTCCGGCCAGGATCGCCCCGATCACCTGGGGCAGGAACATCGTGGCTGCTTCGGTTGCCGTCAGCCCTGCTTCGCCGAGGATCGAGATCTGGTGGAAGTTGAGGGCGGTGACGAGCATGGCCGTCGTAGCCACAGTCAGGCTGAGTAGCCAGAACCGGCTCTCGCCGACGGCTTCCCGGCGCGAGTGCGAGCGCACCGCCATCGAGTCGTCGGCCAGGGGAGGGACGGGGTCACCGTCGACGTGTTGCCCTACGTGGGCGGGCCGGTCAACGATCCCGAAGTATCCGATCGGTACGACGACGAGCCACACTGCCGCGGCTGCCAGCAGCCAGGCGGTTCGCCAGCTGTAGGCCTCGATGGCGAGATTGAGGAGGACCGGGGTGAGGGCCATGAGCGCACTGACCGCCGTCATCATCACTCCGAAGACAACACCGCGCCGCCGCTCGAACCAGTGCGTGACGGCAACGGTGCTCACGAGTGAGAGAGAGCCCTGACCGAGCCAGCGGATGAGGGTGAACCCGATTGCGAGTGTCACGAAGCCCCCCACACCGCTCATGGCCGTCAGTCCGGCGCCGAACCCGAGGCCGATGAACGTCATGGCGCGGCGGGCCCCGAGGCGGTCGACCCAGTGGCCGACGGACGGGAGAGCGAGGGCGCCGAGCAGGGTGCCGATGAGATAGGCGGTAGACACCTGCGACCGGGTGAGGCTGAGGTCCTCGATCAACGGATCGACGAACACCGAGACACCGATCGTCTGGCCGGGCCCGGTCATGGCCGCGGTAATGGTGGCGAGGACGACGATGCGCCATCCCACGAAGCGGCGGGGGCGAACCGGTTGAGTTGTGGGGGTCATGGTGCCCTCGGGCGGACGGGGAGCCACTCTACGGCGAGCACGGACGGTCGTTGGCACTCCCAACGGAGAGTCGGTCGGCCCTGGTCGGCGGGTTGCCTCCATGCTGAAGTTGTCGAGAACCACCCGGAAGGAGCAACCGTGACGGACGAGAACGAGACCACCGAGCGCTACGAGCTCGACGGCGAGGAGGTTCTCGCCAAGATCAAAGAACTGGTGCACGAGGGCAACGTTCGCCGTCTCATCATTACCAGCGACGAGGGCAAGCGGCTCATAGAGATCCCGCTCACCGTCGGTGTGGTGGGGGCGGTCTTGCTGCCGGTATGGGCCGCCATCGGAGCCATCGCCGCAGTTGTGACCAAGTGCACCGTCGAGGTCATCCGAACCGAGGATTAGCAGTGGCGTTGCGACCGACCCCTTGAGGTCCCCCGCTCAGCCGGCCCGCTACAATCCCCGTGCTTCCGGGCGCTTAGCGGGAACTCTTCGAGTTCCTTGGCGGTAGCCTGCGGCTACCGCAAAAACAATCCGGGCGCTTAGCTCAGCGGGAGAGCGCTGCCTTCACACGGCAGAGGTCACTGGTTC
>SHLN01000025.1 GCA_004283105.1 Acidimicrobiia bacterium | reverse complement strand
GGCCACGAGCCCGAAGGCCCACCAGGGCCGCTCGTTCAGAATGAGGAGGAGCGCTCCCAGCATGAGGGGCGGGACGAGCAGCTCGGGGTGGAAATTGTCCCAGGTGGCCCATCGCATCGCCGGATGTACGAGGAAGGCGACGGAGATGGCGGCGGCCAGCGTGGGACGTAGACCGATGCGCCGGCCTATGGCGAACAGGAGCGGGCCGGAGGCGGCCAGAGCCACCACGGTGACCACGAGGAGAACCCGTGGATCTGCCCAGATCCAGTAGAGGGGTGTGAGGAGCACCATGATGTAGGACGAGTGATCGGCGAAGAGGTTGAGCCCGCGCAGTGTCACGAACGGGTCGTCGAAACGGCTCAGCAGCCACAACCCCTGGTCGAAGATCCCGAAGTCGAACGTGTAGACGCCAAAGCGATGAAAGCGCCCGACGATGAGGGCGGCATGGACGGCGGCAAAGACCGCCGTTCCGATCCACACCACCATGAGGGCGCGCCGGTCTTCGCGTGCAACCGGCCGGGACCGGAGGCGGGGAAGTGCTGGAGCCGTCACGATCGTGCCGACTAGGTCCCGGACAGGTCGCCGAGGAAGTCGATGAGGAGCCGGTTGACCGCTTCGGGCTGTTCCTGCTGGGTCCAGTGGCCGCATTCGGCGACGACCTCTGTGCGCAGGTCGGGCACCCATCGCTCCATACCGTCCAGGAGCGAGGCGGGCAACACCGGATCCGAGTCGGTCGCTATCACCATCGTCGGCACAGTGATGGGGGCGTTGGCGAGGTGGGCGGTGGCGGCGTGGTTGGCGTCGATGTTCCGGTAGTAGTTGGCCGGACCGGTGATGGTGCCGGCGGTAAATGCATCGACGAACACCTGGAAGTCTTCCTCGGCGAGGAAGTCAGGGTTGAAGGCGGCTCCCGAGTAGAAGGCGTTCAGCTTCTCGGCCGGGTCCGCCGCAAACCACGCTTCCGCCACTCCGGGCTCCTGGAGCATCAACACGTAGCCGAACCGATCGCTCATGTGCTCCTTGATGTAGGCGGTGGTCGGGAATCCCGAGCACCAGCCGCGGTACGGGACGTTGAGTGTCACGAGCCGCTCGATGCGGTCCGGATGGAGGAGGGCGGTCGTCCACGCGATGATGGCGCCCCAGTCGTGGGCCACGAGCGCCACCTTGTCTGTTTCGAGGGCGTCGATGAGACCGACGACGTCGGCCACCAGCGTGAGGAGCGAGTAGTCCTCGATAGGGCCCGGCTTCTCTGAGGCGCCATAGCCCCGCAGGTCGGGAGCAACGGCATGGAACCCGGCCGAGGCGAGTGCCGGGAGCTGGTGCCGCCACGAATAGGCCAGCTCCGGGAAACCATGGAGAAGCACGACGGGGTATCCCTGCCCGGCTTCGGTGACGGCGAGCTCGATTCCGTTTGTGGCGATTCTCTTGCTCATTTCATGTCATCCAATCCGAGCGCCCGGTCGGCGTCGTCGAGGGTTTGTCCGCCGGCCGGCACCGGCGCGAACCGATCGCCGACTTTGTTGAGTCTTGTCCAGATGGTGGCAATGGTGAACTGGTCGGGTGTCAACTCCTCCACCTCCTTCCACGCGAGGGGCGTTGAGACCGGTGCCCCCGGCAACGGCCGGACGGCGTAGACGGAGGCGATGGTCTTGCCACCGACATTCTGGTTGTGGTCGATGAATACCTTGCCCGCCCGGGCCGGGATGTCCCACTCCATGGTCACGTTGGCGGGGTCGGCGGCCACGATGAGCCGGCCGACCGTCTCGACGAAGCGGCGCACCCGGCCATAGCTGTGGACGGGATCGAGGGGAACGTAGATGTGGAGGCCGGTCGCACCCGACGTCTTCGGGTAGGCGCGCAACCCGAGGCTGTCGAGGGCCACCTTGATGTGGAGGGCGGCATCGACCACCTGCTCCCATCGGCTCCCCTCGGCGGGATCGAGGTCGAAGATGGCGAAATCGGGCCGGTCGATCGTCCCGGTGCGCGAGAGCCAGGGATGGATCTCGATACACCCCATAGTGGCGAACCACATGAGTGACGGCTTGTCCGGTGCAGTGCAGAACTCGATGGCGCCACCGCGCACCTCGGAATGAATGGGCGCCACCGGCATCCAATCCGGCTTGTGGGAGGGGGCCTGCTTCTCATAGAAGAACTCGCCGTCGGCCCCATCGGGGAATCGCGCCATGACGATGGCCCGGTCTGAGAGGTGGGGGAGGAGGACCGGCGCGATCGAGGCGTAGTACTGGATGAGATCGCCCTTTGTGTAGCCATCCGGGAAGAACGGCTTGTCCGGATTCGTGATCCGGAGCGGCCGGCGGAGCCGGGTAGCTCGAAACCCATCTGTACTGGTGACGATGTCGATGGGATCGGGGAACTCGATCCGGCCGGAGGCAAGCGGACGGGCATTGTCAACGGTGATGTCCGCTGTCTTCCGGACGTCCTTCCACACGGCGACATGGCTGGCGTCGTCGCGAGATTCGGAGATGAGCCTGAGGTCCACGTCGTACTCGGTGGCGGCCTCCACCACCGGCTCCACCGGGTTCGAGCCCTCGCCGTACGGGATGTGCTTGATCTCGCCCCCGGGGCCGAACGCGTTGTGGCTGTAGTGAGAGTGCAGCGGCGCCAGCTTCCAGGCCGGAAATTGGTCGAAGAGGAATTGGTACACGGATCGCACAGCGTCGAGATCCGTCAATCGGCCGTCGGTGGTGGCATGGACATGAGCCCAGTCCACTACCGGCCGCACCCAGGGGAACTCGGCCGCCATGAGCGCGATGTCGCCGAGGGTTCCGAACGCGTTGTTCGTGCCGGTGGTTTCCAGGCCGAGCGAGAGCCCGAGGTCGCGGACCTTCGGCTCGAGCGCGGCGAGCGCCTCGAGAGCGGTGTCGAGCAACTGATCGGAGCTGCGATCACGATCATGGCCCGGGTGGACGACGATGACGTTTGCCCCGAGCCGTCTGCCGAGTTTCATCGTGTGCTCGACGGCCGCCCGGGTCTTGGCGTAGCGGTCGGCGTCGTCGATCGTGAGCATGGCGAAGTACGGAGCGTGCACCGACAGGGCGATGCCTCGGTCCGCCGCCAATCGTCCAAAGGAGGCGCACCGGTCTTCCTTCCATGGGAAGGCCTTCGTGAACGGGAGTTCGAGAGCCCGGTGGCCACGCCCGACGAGTCCGTCGAGGAACTCGATGTCGTCTTCATCACCGGGAAGGGCCGAGATCCCGAAGGAGATGCTCACCGGCTACTGCACTCGGAATGACCACGAGTAGGAGCCCGGGTCGGGGATTCCGGAAATACGGTCCCATTCGATCGTGATCTCATGGGTGCCGGGCTCCCATGTTTCGAGAAACCGGCCGGGGGCGGGCTCCCAGACGTACCGATTGGTGCCCGTCTGGACACCGATCTCCACCGGCGAGATGCGGAATCCGTCCACGAACAGCACGATCTCATATCCAACCTGCATGTCGATCTCGAGGGCCGTCTGGCGGATGACAGAGTCGTTGGGAAGCGGAAAGATACGCTCGACCGGTTCCGGAAGGGGTGTTTCGGTCCCGGACGGGCTGAAGGCGACGGCCAGCCCGACCACGGCCACCAGCGCAATGCCGAGGCCTGCATAGATGAACCGATACGTCGTGTCTTTCATGGCACGAGATGATACGAGCTGCCGGGGATTGTGGCCGGTGGATCGGCGTCCCGCAGGTAACGTTCCGCCATGGAAGTCAACCCGATCCTTGCGGCCGTGGGCGGCTATCCGCTGGCCGAGATCCAGATGCGGGCGAGGGAGCTGCGTGAGGCGGGCAAGCCGCTCGTCGACTTCTCTATCGGTGATCCGCGCGAGCCGACCCCTCAATTCATCCGTGAGGCCCTGATCGGTTCGGTCCCCGAGATCTCGCAGTACCCGACCACGGCCGGTCTCGGGGAGCTGAGAGAGGCAATCGCCGACTACCTCAACCGGCGGTTCGGGGTGGTGGTTGATCCGTCCACCCAGATCATCCCGACGACCGGGTCAAAGGAAGGCATCTTCCATACCCCGTTCGCCTTCGTGGATCCGGGCGCCGATCATGGTGTCGTCTACGGAACCCCCGGCTACCCGGTGTATGAGCGCGGCGCCCGGTTCGCCGGTGCCCGCCTCGACCCGGTCCGCCTCAGCGGCGATTTTGTCCTGCGGGCCAGGGACATCAGCGACGAGATGTGGGATCGGGCGCGGCTCGTCTGGTCGTGTTCCCCGCACAATCCGACCGGTTCGGTCACTTCTATTGCGGAGCTGGCCGATCTGCTCGAACGGTCGCGGGCCGAGGGCGCCCTGTTCCTGTCCGACGAGTGCTACGTCGACGTCTACGAGACCGATCCGCCCGGATCAGTTCTCCAGGTTGCCGGACCGGACCTGGCCGGGGCCCTGGCCTTCTACAGCTGTTCGAAGCGCTCCGGTATGACCGGCTACCGGAGCGGGGCCATCATCGGGGATGCCGAAGCCATCGCGGCTCTGGCGACGCTGCGGTCGAGCGCCGGCGTTGCACCGGCCGAGTTCGTGCAGGCCGCCGCCGTCGCCGCATGGTCCGATGACGAGCATGCCGCCGGGCGCCGGGCCATCTTCATGGCCAAGCGAGCCGTCCTCCGTCGCGCATTCGACGAGCTCGGATTGCCGGTGGTTGCCTCCACGGCGGGTCTCTACCTGTGGGTGGTTGTCGAGGACGACCTCGCTGTCACCGGCCGGCTGCTCGAACGGGGAGTCGTGGTTTCCCCCGGACGGGCGTTCGGACCGGGCGGAGAGGGGTATATTCGCCTTGCCCTCGTTCCGACCCTCGAAGAATGTGAGTATGCAGTGGACGTCCTAGTGGAATGCCTCGGCGCATGACCGATCGTGAGCTCATCGAAGCTGCCTACGCCGATCTCGACCGTATCGGGGATGCCAGGCAGGCGGTCGACCGCACGATTGCCGCGCTCGACGCCGGGGAAGTGCGGGTCGCCGAGAAGGTTGACGGCGAGTGGGTTGTCAACCTGTGGGTCAAGGAAGCAATCATGCTCTACTTCCGGCTGTCCGAGGTGAAGCCGATGGAGGCCGGCCCGTTCGAGTACTTCGACAAGATCCCAACCAAACGGAACCTCGCTGCGGCCGGGGTGAGAGTGGTCCCGCCGGGGACCGTCCGGTACGGGGCGTTCTGCGAGCCGGGCGTCGTCGTCATGCCCGGATACGTGAACATCGGCGCCTATGTCGGTGCGGGCACCATGGTCGACACCTGGGCCACCGTCGGGTCGTGTGCGCAGATCGGGAGGGACGTACACCTATCCGGTGGCGTTGGCATCGGGGGAGTCCTCGAACCACCGGGGGCGCGGCCTGTCATCGTCGAGGACGGTGCGTTCATCGGAAGCCGTTCGATCCTTGTGGAGGGAGTCATCGTCGAGGAGGGGGCCGTGCTCGGCGCCAACACGACCATCACCTCGAGCACCCCGATCATCGACGTCACCGGAACCGAGCCGGTTGAGATGCGCGGCCGGGTCCCGGCCGGAGCCGTCGTCCTGCCCGGCACCCGCTCGAAAGAGTTCCCGGCCGGTGCCTACGACCTCCAGTGCGCTCTTATCGTTGGAACGAGGTCGGCCTCGACCGATCGGAAGACGTCGCTCAACGATGCACTGCGGACGTTCGAGGTGCCGGTGTGACGCTGGCCGAAACGCTTGCCTGGCTTGTCGACATCCCGTCCGAGACCGGCCACGAGGGCCGGATTGCCACGGCCATCGCCGAGCGCCTGCTGCCCATCTATGGACCGCAGGGCGTCGAACGGATCGGCAACAGCCTGGTTGTGGGCCATCGCGGGGGGAAGCCGCTCATCTCCCTCTACGGGCACACCGACACAGTCCCCTCCCAGGGCCAGGGACCGGCGGTGGTGGTTGACGGCCGGATGCACGGTCTCGGGACATCGGACATGAAGGGCGGGGTGGCGGTCATGCTCCACCTGCTGGAGGATGAGGCGGTGCGTTCGTCGGCCTTCGATGTGATCGGCGTGTTCTACGCCGCCGAGGAAGGGCCGCAGGAGGGCAATGAGCTCGCCTCGGTCTTCGAGCACGCCGCCTGGCTCGATGAGTCCGAGCTGGGGATCATCCTGGAGCCGACGAACATGAATCTCGAGCTGGGCTGTCAGGGCGTTATCAACGCCCGGGTGTCCTTTGTGGGAACGTCGGCCCACAGCGCCCGCCCATGGCTGGGCGAGAACGCCATCACGAAGGCCGGTCCCTGGCTGCAGGGCATGGGGGAGCGAGCTCCGGAACCGGTCGTGATAAACGGGCTCGAGTTCAAAGAGGTCATGACGGTCACCCGGGCGCAGGGCGGCATCGCCAACAACATCATCCCGGGCTCCTTCGAGTGCAACGTCAACTACCGCTTCGCTCCCGACAAGACGGTTGAGGAAGCCGAGGCCAAGCTCGCCGCCGCTCTGGCCGGGGTCGATGAGTACGAGATCGTCGACTCAGCGCCGGCCGCCCGGGTGGAAGCCGCCAACCATCACGTCGAACGACTCGCCGCCCTCACCGGCGCCGAGGAGCATCCCAAGCAGGGCTGGACCGACGCGGCCCGGCTCTCGGAGCGGAACATTCCGGCCATCAACTACGGACCCGGGGAGGTCGCCAAGGCACACAAGGTGGATGAGTCGGTGCCGCTCGAAAACCTCGATGCCGCCTTCGGATTCCTCAAGGAGTTCTTCACGGCGGGCTAGCAAACCTGGTCGAAGCCGGTTGAACCGGCTCCAGGCCGGACTACTACCATTCCGGGCCATGCCCGTTGACATCGACATCGCCAAAGTTGCCCGCCTCGCCCGCCTGGCGCTGGACGACGAAGAGCTCGAGCGTTATCGCCAACAGTGCGAGGTGGTGCTCGAGCACGCCGCCCGTGTGCAGGCGCTTCCGACCGACGGGGTTCCACCGACGTCGCATCCATTGCCGCGTACGAACGCCTTCCGGGATGACGTGGTTACCGAGTGCCTCGACCGCGAAGAGGTCCTCTCGCAGGCGCCGGAGCGAGACGGCGACTACTTCCTCGTGCCCCGCATCCTCGACGAAGCATGAGCGATCTCGCCGATCTGACACTGGCGGAAGCCTCCCGCGGCCTGCGGGCGCGGGAGTTCACCTCGGTTGAGCTCCTCGAGGCGGTGCATCGCCGGGCCGCCATGACCGAGGCCAACCTGCATGCCTATCTGACACTTGATCGGGACGGAGCGGCCCGGGCCGCCGTTGCCGCCGACTCCGCCTTCAAGGCGGGAACCGATCTCGGTCCCCTGCAGGGCGTGCCGGTGGCCCTCAAGGACAACATGGTGACGAGGGGTCTCGAAACCACGTGCTCGTCGAAAATCCTGTCCGGGTATGAGCCGCCCTACGACGGGACGGCGGTGAGTCGCTTGCGTGATGGCGGTGCCGTCATCATGGGCAAGACCAACCTCGACGAGTTCGCGATGGGATCGTCCACTGAGAACTCGGCCTACGGACCGACTCGCAACCCGTGGGACCCCGATCGAGTACCGGGCGGAAGCTCGGGCGGTTCGGCCGCCGCGGTCGCAGCCGGGTCGGCCATGGTCGCCTACGGCAGCGACACCGGCGGGTCGATTCGCCAACCGGCCGCCATGTGCGGAATAGTCGGATTGAAGCCCACCTATGGGCTCGTCAGCCGATACGGACTGATCGCGTTTGCCAGCTCACTCGACCAGATTGGACCGCTCACGAGACGTGTCGAGGACGCAGTGGCCGCGCTCGAGGTGGTGGGCGGCCACGATCCGGCCGACTCGACGAGCTATCCGGGTCCGGTGCCCGACTACCGGTCCGGTCTCGAGTCGGGGGTGAGCGGGCTGCGGGTGGGAGTCGTTACCGAGCTCAACGGCGAGGGCATCGAGCCGGCCGTCCAGGAAGCGGTCGATCGGACAATCGCCCGGCTGGAAGCGGCCGGAGCCACCATCGTTCCGGTGTCGCTGCCGTCGCTCGAATATGCCCTGTCGGCCTACTACCTCATTGCCCCGGCCGAATGCTCGGCCAACCTGGCCCGCTTCGACGGAGTGCGCTACGGACTGCGTCGTCTGGGAGAGAACGTCGAGGAGATGATGTCGAATACGAGGGCGGAGGGTTTCGGTCCCGAGGTCACGCGCCGCATCCTGCTCGGGACCTATGCACTTTCGGCCGGCTACTACGACGCCTTCTACGGGCAAGCTCAGCGGGTGCGGACGCTCATCATCCGGGACTTCCAGGCCGCCTATGAGCAGGCCGACGTGCTCGTGTCCCCCACGAGCCCGACCACCGCCTTTCCGGTTGGCGAGAGGACTGCCGATCCTCTTTCCATGTACCTGTCGGATGTGTGCACGATCCCATCCAACATGTCGGGAGATCCGGCCATTTCGGTTCCCGTCGGTTTGGACGGGGCAGGGCTTCCCATCGGGTTCCAGGTGATGGCACCTGCCCTCGGCGAGCCCGTCATGGTTCGGGTCGCCGCCGAGGTCGAGCGCCTGGCCGGCTTCGACGCCCGGGCGCGGTTTGCCAGCTCGGAGGTGCAGTGATGGCCTACGAGCCGGTCATCGGCATCGAGACCCACGTTGAGCTCACGACCGCCTCAAAGATGTTCTGTGGATGTCCGGTCGACTTCGGAGCGCCGCCAAACACCAACGTGTGTCCGGTATGCCTTGGCCTCCCCGGGGCACTGCCGGTCGTGAACGGCACGGCAGTCGAGTATGCGATGACCATCGGGCTTGCCCTCAATTGCGACATCGCCGCCCACTCCGTGTTCGCTCGCAAGAACTACTTCTATCCGGATATGCCCAAGAACTATCAGATCTCGCAATTCGACGAGCCACTGTGTGTCGACGGGCACCTCGACATCGATACCGGGGATGGTCCGGTGCCGGTCGGCATTACCCGTGTGCACATGGAGGAAGACACCGGCAAGAGCACGCACATTGGCGAGGGCGGGCGAATCCATGCCGCCACCCACTCGCTCATCGATTTCAACCGGGCCGGGGTGCCCCTCATGGAGATTGTCTCCGAGCCAGACATCCGATCGGCCGAACAAGCACGGGCCTTTGTGACGGAGCTGCGGGAAGTGGTGCTCCGCCTCGGCGTGTCGGACGCCAAGCTCGAGGAGGGCAGCATGCGCTTCGACGGCAACATCTCCTTGCGGCCGGAGGGAACCGAAGCGTTCGGGACCAAAGTTGAGATCAAGAACATGAACTCGATCCGCTCCTTGCAGCGGGCCCTCAACCACGAGATCGAACGCCAGACGGCCCTGCTGGAAGCTGGAGAGGCCGTCGTGCAGGAAACCCGCCATTGGAACGAAGAGACCGGCACCACCTCGGGCATGCGATCCAAGGAGGAGTCCTTCGACTATCGGTATTTCCCCGAGCCCGACCTGGTGCCGGTGGCGGTCGACGATGAGTGGCGCGAGCGCGTGACTGCCCGACTGCCGGAGCTGCCTGCCCAGGCGTACGGCCGCTACCTGGACATGGGTCTCGACGGGCCGGTGGCGGCGGTGATTTCCCGTGACGTCGAATACGGCAGTGTGTTTGAGGCCGCCGTAGCTGCCGGTGGAACGCCGCAGATGGTGGCCAACTGGCTGACCGGCGAGGTCACGGCTCTCCTGCGGCGGACAGAGTCGACGCTGGCCGAGAGCGCCATCAACGGGACGGCCCTGGCGGAGTTGTCTTCGATGGTTGCCGACGGAACGCTCTCCGCGTCGGCCGCCAAGGACGTCCTCGCCGGCGTCGCCGCCGGGGAGGGAACTCCGGATGAGGTGGCGGCGAGTCGCGACCTCATCCAGGTCTCCGACAGCGCCGCCCTCGAGCCGATCGTCGACGAGGTCCTGGCCGCCAACGCCGAGGCGGTAGAGAAGCTGCGAGCCGGCGATGGCAAGGTCGTCGGCTTTCTCATCGGCCAGGTGATGCGGGCCACCGGCGGCAAAGCCGACCCTGGAGCGGTCTCCGAGATCATTCGATCGCGCGCAGGCTGAGAGATGGACATTGCGCTCGAGCACGACCGGCTCACCCAGGAGGAGGCGCACCGGCGCGCTTCGGCCGTCTCAAACGTTCGATACGAGCTGCATCTAGATCTGGAGGCCGGCGCCAAGACGTATGCCGGGGATTGCACGGTCCGCTTCGACCGCGAAGGAATCGAGTCCACGTTTCTCGACTTCACCGGCTCGGTCATCGAGCGGTTCGTCGTAAACGGCATCGAACGTGACCCCATCTGGCATGAGAACCGGCTGGCATTGCCGGCAGAGTGGCTCGCCGCCGCCAATGAGATCCGCATCCAGTATGTCAACACGTACGACCACTCGGGGGAGGGTTTCCATCAGTTCGTCGATCCGGAGGATGAGGCGGAGTATCTCTACACGCAGTTCGAGCCGTTCTCGGCCCACCGGATGTTTCCGTGTTTCGACCAGCCTGATCTGAAGGCGACCTACGAGCTGGCGGTGACCGCGCCCACCGGGTGGATGGTCATGACCGCCTCGCGTTCGGTGGGAGCGGAGGTCGAGGCCGACGGCCGCACCCGCCACGTGTACGAAACGACGGTGCCGTTCAGCACGTACCTTCTCTCGGTGGTGGCCGGACCGTACCGGGCCGTGACCTCAGAACACCAGGGCATCCCGCTCGGGCTCTATTGCCGGGCCTCCCTCGTGGAACACCTCGATGCCGAGGAGCTCTTTGCGGTCACCACCGCCGGGATCGACTTCTTCGCCGAGTTCTTCGGTCACCCCTACCCGTTCACGAAGTACGACCAGATATTCGTTCCGGAGTTCAACTGGGGGGGTATGGAGAACGTCGGAAACGTCACCTACTCAGATCGATACCTCTTCCGGGATCCACCGACCGAGACCCAACGCCTCGGCCGCGCCGAGGTGTTTCTGCACGAACTGGCTCACATGTGGTTCGGTGACCTCGTGACGATGGAGTGGTGGAACGACGTGTGGCTCAACGAGAGCTTCGCCACGTATATGGCCTACCTCGGTCTGGAGCGGGTCACCGAGTTCGCAGACGGCTGGCAGGACTTCCAGGCAGACATGAAGCTGTGGGCGATGGAGGAAGATCAACTTCCCTCCACTCACCGGATCGCCGATCACATTCCGACCACCGACGAAACGTTCCTCAACTTCGACGGCATCACCTACGGCAAAGGTGCCTCTGCGCTCAAGCAGCTGGTGGCCGCCGTGGGGGAGAGCACGTTCCGGGCCGGGATGCGGGCTTACTTCGCCCGCTACGCCTACGGGAACGCCACCCTGTCCGACTTCCTCACCACCGTCGCCGACGGGTCGGGCACAGACCTGCATGCCTGGTCTGCGAAGTGGCTGGAAACCGAGTCGCTCAATACGCTCTCGGTGGAGTGGTCGGCGCCGGAGGGGGAGCTTGTCGACATGCGGCTCGTGCAGGAAGCACCCCCCGACCACCCGGTCATTCGGCCCCACGTCACCGAGGTCGCCATTGTTCGCGAGGTGCCCGACGGGCTGGAGATCGACAGCCATCGGGTCGAGATCTCAGGATCGGCCCAGTCGATGTCCGTGGGTGGCGGCCCGGCGCCGGTGCTCGTGTTCCCCAATCACGGTGACCACACGTACGCCAAGATCATGCTCGATCCGGTGTCGCTCGACTTTGCCCAGCGCCGGCTCGATGAGATCGTCGACCCGCTGCTGCGCCAGCAGCTGTGGACTGCCCTGTGGGATATGGTCCGGGATCAGCGGTTCTCGTCCATCGACTATCTCCGGCTGGTCGAGTCAAAGCTGGTCTCCGAGGCCAACCTCCACATCATCAAGGTTGTCACCAACACGGCCACCTCCGCGATCAGCCGGTACGTGCCCGAGACCCGTCGCGTAGAGGAGACCACCAGGTTTGTCGGAGCCGGTCGCCGTGCCCTCGACGCAGCGCCACCCGGGGATCCGCGCGTCCTGTGGCTGCGCGCCATGTTGCGAGCCGTGGAGACGCCTGAGGATCTGGCGATGGTGAGCACCGTGGTCGACGGGGCGGAGGACATCGAGGGTCTCGCCATCGATCAGAACATGCGATGGGCGATGGCCATTCGAGCCTCGGCGGCGGGCCGTGCCGATGCCGCCGAACGGGCGGAGCGAGAGGCCGAGCGAGACCCGAGCGACCGTGGTCGTCAGGCGATGCTCAGCGTCCAGACGGCGGTTCCAACCGCTGCCGCCAAAGAGGAAGCGTGGACACGGATGCACGGTGACGGATACGGGTCGTTGCAGCTGGATCGAGCAGCCATGGCCGGATTCAACTGGGCAAGTCAGGGCGAACTGCTTGCACCCTACGTCGGGCGCTTCTTCGAGGGCCTCGAGGGGATCTTCGAGACGCGTGAGCACGAGGCGGCCAAGGCCTACTTCAGTGTTCTCGCTCCTCGCTACCGGGTCGATGACCCGGCCATCGACCTTGCCAGAGGAGTCCTGAACCGCATCGACGGGCCGCCCCAGCTCGAACGGCTCCTGATCGAACTGGTCGCTCGCCAGGAGCGGGCGCTGGCCGCCCGCCGGTTTGCCGACGCCTAATCAGCCCGACCGGCCGTCGACCCGTCGCAAGAAGATGCCCGCCCCGATCTTTGGGGTGAACCACGTCGACTTGGGAGGCATGATTCCGCCAACGTCGGATACCGCCATCACGTCATCGACGCTCGGCGGATGGGTGACAAACGAGAGGCCGGCCTGCCGGCGGCACCCGGCGGCGAGGATGTGGACGGGCACGCTTCCGGGAACGTAGTTGAGCCGCGGGTCGGCGCGCGGGTCGGCCACGTCACAGAGAGGGCCGAGGATCTGATGCTGGAGGCGGGCGGCATCGAGGGCCGACGTCGGGCCCTCGTCGGTTCCGTGGGGGAGTCGGAGCGAGTACCAGGTGTCCTCTGAGTGCAGCCAAACCTCGCCCGGCTCGGGGGTGCCGTCGGGATCGGCCAACGGTTTGAGAGGGAAGTGGCGCGCGATGGCGGCCAGGACGTCGGCCGGCGCGTGATCGGGGAGGTGGAGACACCGGTGATAGCTGAGCGTCTTCATCTCTGTGTCGGGGAACAGGACGGCGAGAAAGTGCGAGCGGGCATCTTCCGACCCGGGCTCCTCTCGATGCAGCAGGGCTGCCGCACCGGCGGATCGATGGTGACCGTCTGCGATGTAGAGGGCCGGAATGGCGTCGAGCGCCCGTCCCAGACCTGCGCCTGCTTCGAGCTTCCATGCCTCCTGAATCCGGCCTTCCCGTTCGAGCCGGAGGGAGGGCGGGGCGGCCACAACGGCGCCGACGACCTCATCGATGGCCGGATCGTGTCGATAGATCAGTGACACCGGATGAGTGGAACCCCCCACCTCTTCGAGGGCATCGGCCACATGCTCGGCGATCTCTCCGACCGTGTGTTCGTGGCGGCGGATGCGATCAGATTCGTAGGCGGCGACCGAGACCTCAACCACGATCCCGGTCTGCCGGTGGTCGCCTTCGGTGATCCGATACACCCACCATCCCGACGTTGGCTCGAAGGTCCCGTCGCTCGTCACCCGTTCGAGATATTCCCGTCCATGCGACCTCGCTTCCGCGTCCTCAGTCAGCAGGAACAAGCTCGTGTCGGGATTTGTCGCCAGGATCCGATCACGTTCGACGGGGTGCAGGTCCTCTGCCACGGGGGCGACGACTCGATCGGCCGCCTCCTGGCTCACGACGTATCCGTCGAGCGGGCGGATCACCGAAACGAGTCCATGAAGGAAGCAAGCGCCTCCACTCCCGACATCGGCATCGCGTTGTACAAACTGGCCCGGATGCCACCAACCGAGCGATGGCCCTTCAAGCTGAGGAGCTGATGGGCCTTGGCCTCAGAGATGAACCGGGCCTCGGAGTCCTCGTCGGGAAGTCGGAAGACGACGTTCATGAGCGATCGCGCCGCGGGGTCCACCGGGCTCCGGTAATACCCGTCGCTGTCATCGATGGCACCGTAGATGAGGTCGGCCCGCGCCCCGGCGGCCGCTTCCATCGCGGCGAGTCCACCCTGCGCCTGGATCCACTTGAGGGTCTTGCCCATCATGTAGATCGCGAACACCGGTGGGGTGTTGTAGAGCGAGTTCTTGTCGGCGTGGATATCCCATCTGAGATAGGCGGCCAGGTCCCGGTTGGTTTCGGCGAGAACGGACCGTCGAACAAAGACGATGGCCAGGCCGGCGGGGCCGAGGTTTTTCTGGGCGCCGCCGTAGATCGCGTCAAAGCGCTCCCACGGGATGGGTCGGGAGAGGTAGTCGGAGGACATGTCGCCGACGAGGGGGATGTCGGCGTCGGGCCAATCCACCATCCGGATGCCGTGAATGGTCTCATTCGAGGTCACATGGAGATACTGCCATTCGGGCCGAATCTCAACTTCGTCGCCGGCCGGCATCCGGGTGAATCCCGAGTCCGATCCACTCCAGGCCGTGTGTACGTCGCCGTGGTAGGCGGCATCTTCGAGGGCCTTCTTGCCCCACGAACCGGATACGACGTATCCGGCCGAGCCGCCTCCCGCCAGGAGGTTGAGGGGAACCATGGCGAACTGGAGGGTGGCGCCGCCCTGCAGGAACAGCACCTCGAACTCGTCCGGGACTGCGAACAGTGAACGGACCAACTCGAGGGTCTCGTTGTGCACGGCGTCGTATTCGGGGGACCGGTGGCTCATCTCGATCAACGACATGCCGGTGCCGGCGTAGTCGACGAACTCGGCCTGGGCTTCTTCGAGAACCGACTGCGGGAGTGTGCACGGTCCTGCGCAGAAATTGACGGCCCTCACGTGGTCCTCCTTGCGTAGATGACATCAGGGATCTCCGCGAGGCGGGCCAGCAGTTCGGGCTCGACCGAACCCTTGAGGTCGAGGGTGGCGCTGGCCGCCTTGGCTCCCTGGAAGACGAGATTGCTCATGTGCTCGACATTGATCCCGGCGTCCCGGATGACCGTAAGGATGGCGGCGAGGACGCCCACCCGGTCCTTGTGGCGGACGGCAATGCGGGTGGTGTCGGGGACCCGTGGCTCGAGGTTTACGCAGTTGACGATGACCCCATCGGCAAAGGCGTCGATCACTTCGAGCACACCGGTTGCGACGGCGGCCTGGGCTTGTGCCGTGGAGGCGCCGATGTGGTGCGTGGCGTAGACCCGCGCATGCTCGCCGAGCGGAGAACTGACGTCTCCCTGTCCCGAGGCCGGCTCGCCGGCGAACACGTCGAGCGCCACCCAGAGCTCCTTCTCGTCGATGACTTCCAGCAAGGCCGCTTCGTCCACGACATCGGCGCGGGATGTGTTCACGATGACGGTCCCGGGGCGGACGGCCGTCAGCAACTCCGCGTTGAGGAGGTTTCTTGTGTCGGCGGTCGCCGGGACGTGGAAACTGAGAATGTCCACACCGGCTGCCATCGCCGCCAATGAGGGATGGAGAACGAAGCCGAGATCCTCCATTCGTTCCGCCGTCACCGGATCCCGCGGCTTGTCGACGGCATGAAGCTCGAGACCGAACGAAGCAGCCCGGGTCGCCACCGCCATCCCGATGGCGCCAACGCCGACGATGCCGAGGCTGCGGCCGAGCAACCCGGTGCCCTTCGAGTACGTCGCCTTGTTCCAGCTCCCACTGCGAAGATCGGCCACGTTGTCGGGTATGCGGCGGTCGATGGCGAGGATGAGCCCAAGTGTCAGCTCGGCGACGGCGATGGCGTTTCGCCCGGGCACGTTCGACACGTAGACGGCGTGATCGGCGGCGGCCTGCTTGTCGATGGTGTTTGTCCCGGCCCCGGCCCGAACGACGAGCGCCAGCGACGAGCCGGCCTCGATCGTGGCGGCCGTCACGTTTGTGGATCGGACAATGAGGACTTCAGAGTCTCCAATTGCGTCTGGAAGGTCGTCTCCCGCCAGACCGGGCTGGAACTCAACGTCGTGGTTCTCCCGGAGATGGGCGAGGCCGCTCTCCGGGAACTTGTCTGCAACGAGGATTCGCATGGGTTATGGGACGACCAGGACCGGGACCGTGGCGATGTGGACGAGCCGATCTGCCACCGATCCGACCATGATCCGCTCCACCAGGCCGGCTCCGCGCTGCCCAATGACCATGAGGTCGGCCTCTTTCTCCTCGGAAAACGCCGCCAGCTGGTTGGCCGGGTCACCGACCTCTTCGACGGTGTCGAACCGAACGCCGCTCAAGTCGACGGCTTCGACCGTCTTCTCCAGGACCACACGCTGGGCGTCTGCCAGGGCGTTCCCGAGTGACTCGGCGGGTGGGGGAGCTCCAACGATTCCCCACCAGCCCTCGGGGGGCCGTACGACCGTCACGATGAAGAGGTGAGCGTCATTGGTGCGGGCCAGTGCGGCGGCGGCATTGGCGGCTCGTAGGCTCTGCTCCGATCCGTCAGTCGCAGCCACGATCACATTGGGAGACCAGGGATCCATTGCCTCTCCTTTTGGTAGGGCCTTTCACCTCCGACGCTAGTCCGCCGTCAGGAGAGGGGGAGCCGCCAGAGGCGCGCCGCCCGGCGATCAAGCCGGGCCTGCCAGAAACGAGCCCGCCTCAGCAGGCCGATCCCAAACATGAGGACGACGATCGCGACAAATGCGGTCTCGAGTTCGATCCCGGTTAGCGGCAACTGTTGGAGCGACTGGGCGGTACTGCCTTCCAGTCCGGCTGCGACTGAGGTATCGGTGATGGCATTCATGGGGATCATGGCTGCTCCCTGGTCGGTCGTCGACACCGACGGTAGTCCACCACGTAGAAAAGTTGGCGACCAACTCAGGAAAGCTGGCGTCTCCAGACCCGCGCGGCGCGGCGGTCGAGCCGATCCTGCCACCGCCGGCCCTGGCGGAGCAGCACCACGCCGAACATGAGGGCCACGATCGCAAGGAAGGCCGTTTCCAGCTCGACACCGGTGAGGGGAAGCTGCTGGAGGTTCTGGGCCGTGTTTCCTTCGAGCCCGGCCGCCACCGAGGTCGAGGCGCCGCTGTCGAGTTGGCCGGTGACGGGCGTCGAGGTGATGGCGCCGTTGTCGCCCCCATCGTCGCCGTTGTCTCCGCCGCCGGTGGTGGCCGTTGTGGTCGAGGTGGCGATTGAGGTCGTGGTGTCGCCATCGTCGCCATCGTCGCCGTTGTCTCCGCCGCCGGTGGTGGCGG
>SHLN01000202.1 GCA_004283105.1 Acidimicrobiia bacterium | reverse complement strand
CCGCAGTTGGAGGTCGGCAGGCGCCACGAGTGTCTCGGGGGGAGCACCGCGCAGCAGACGGGCCATCCGCTCGAACGAAACTCCCGCCTGGCGGATCCGGGCGATGAAGAGCCCGACGATGTGGACCACATCGGTTGCCATCCCCATCAGGAAGACAAACAAGGCGAAGTCGCCGACGGTGAACGACCCGCCGCTCTGCAATCGGGATGCCGCCACGATCAGGATGAGTCCGGTGCCGATGTTGACGGTGTTCCAGAACAGTGATTCGAGGACGGCCTGGAGCACCCGATCGCGCACCATCAGGTGGCGGCGCTCATCGTTGAGCACCGACAGGTGATCGACGATCGACCGCTCGGCGCCCGCCACCTTGATCGACTGCACGGACCCGAACGCCTCACCGAGGGCCTCGGTCACCTTGCCGGTGGCCTCGCGCGCCGCCTCCCGATACTTCCGAATCGCCGTCCCGGCCCGCTCGGCCAGGAAGATGACCACCACGAGCGGCAGGAACACGAGCACCGTCATGCCGGCGTCGATCGTCATGAGGATGGAAACCGCCACCACGCTGAACACGACCGCCCCCACCATGTCGACCGTCCAACTCGTCGTCTCTTCGACATGCTCGACATCTTCACGAAAGCGCGTGATGATCTCGCCGGGAGCAGCCTCGATCGCCTGAGCCCCGGGCAGCGTGAGGATCCGGGCGAACATGTTGCGACGCTGGAGGGCGCCGACCCGGAACATGAAGTGGACGTCGTTGTGCATGGCAATCACCATCACGGTGATCCGGCCCAGACCGTAGGCACTCATCAGCACGACGAGGGTGGTGATGCTGAAGCCGATCTCACCCTCGAGGTTGTCGAAAAACTCGCGGGTAATGAGCCCAACCAGGACTGGCATCGTCCAGATCGTCGTCCACAGGAAGACGTTGGCCAGCCACCCCCACCTGAAGGTGCGGGCCAGACCGGCAATGAGTTGGGGAGCCCGGACGGTCATCGCAGCACCTCCTCGATCCCGGTGGCCAGCAATCCGGAGAAGCGTGAACCCGGATCGGCTGCCAACTCGGTTCGTTCGCCGAACTCGATCACCCGGCCTTGCTCGAGGATCATGATGTCGTCGGCACGGTGCACAGTGTCGAGCCGGTGAGCGATGATGACGCCCGTCCGATCGGCCAACAACCGATCGACGGCCGTCTCGATGAGTTGTTCGGTGGCCGGATCGAGCCGCGACGAGGCTTCGTCGAGCACTACGAGGCCCGAGTCCTCGAGGAAGATGCGCGTAAAAGCGAGCAGCTGCGCCTCACCCGCCGACAACCCACCTCCGGCCGCCTCGAGCATCGTGTCGAGACCCTCCGGCATGCCATCGATCCAGGCGGTGAGGCCGAGCGTCTCGAGAGCGCGTCCAATCTGAGCATCCGCGATGCCCTCGTCGAAGAACGTCAGGTTGTCGCGTATCGAAGCGGCAAACAGCTGGACGTCCTGGGTGACCATCCCCACCCGGCGTCGCAGGCTGTGAATGTCGGCGGCGCGGGTGTCGACGCCGCCGCGACGCACCGAACCCGACACCGGGTCGTAGAGGCGGGTCAGCAACCGCGCCAGGGTGGTCTTCCCGCTCCCGGTGCGCCCGAGCAGGCCGAGGACCCGCCCCGGGCCGAGCGAGAGCGAAACATCATCCAGGACCCGCTCCCCTGCGCTCCCCGCCCCTGATCCGTTGCCTTCCGGGGTCCCATTCGGGTCTTCCTCCTCACGGTACGCGAAGCCAATGTGGTCGAGGTCGACCGACAGGGCACCGGCCGGGAGCGGTTCGGTTCCCGTGCGCGGCAGCCTCGTCTCCCGATCGAGCAGGCTCTGGACACGGTGAATTCCCGCCGCGGCCTTCTGGAAGTCCTCCATCTGGTTCCGGATGCGGTCGAGCGGGTGCCGGAGCATCTCGGTGTAATGGAAGATGAGGTACACGGAGCCGATGGTGATGGTCCCGGCGTTGAACAACCACGACCCGAGCGTGAACACGAGCACGTTCCCGATGGCAAAGACGAGGATGTTCGTTCCCCACAGGACCGACCAGCCGTGCCTGCCCCTTACCTCGGCCGGAAGCCAGCGTCGGAGCATCCGGGTGAACCGGCGCATCATGTAGCGGGCCGCTCCGTTGGCGCGCACATCCTCCGTGCCGCCCACTTGCTCACCGAGGAAGCCGAACATCTCGGCCCGGATCGCCTTGACCTGAGCCCACCAGTCGGTGGCCAGCTTCTGGATCCATACCATCACGCCCAGTCCACCGATCGCGAACAAGGTCATGGCGCCCCCCACCCAGACACTCTCGCGAAACAGGAGAGCGAGGATGCCGAGCAGCAGCACGAGATTTCCGACCACATTGATCACGAACTGCCCAAAGAAGTTCGACAGGGCTGTGACGTCCCCATCGACGCGCTCCACCAGTTCGCCGGGCGTATGGGTCTTGTGGAAGTCCATGTCCAGGTGGAGGAGGTGGTCGGCGAGGTCGCGGCGAAGCTCATTCGTAGCCGTCCAGCCGATGTTCTCGGCCATCCACGTAGCCGTCACATTCAGCGCCTGATAGATCACCGCGATGGCCATGAACGTGAGGGCAATCGGAGTGAGGCTGTCGGTGGTGTCGCCGCTGGTGGCCCGATCGATGAAGTCCCTGATGATCTGAGGGTTGATGACCTGGAGCGCGATGCCGGTGAACAGAATGAGGGCGAGCAGGATGGTTCGGGCGCGCTGATGCCTTAGGTAAGCAGACAGCAGATTCCAATAGCTTCTAACAGGTATCACGAGGCGGTTCCTTCAGAGAGAACGGGGCGAGGTGTCCGAATCGGAACCCGCTCGTGGCGCGAAAGGGTCCCGATTCAGGCGGGGTTGGGTGCTGACCTAGTCATTGAGACTCCTTGTGTGCGCGGAACAAGGGTAGCGGAAGAAGCAGGGAGGCCAAGCCAACGGCTCGCTTTTGGCTTCTCGCTGCTCGCTTCTCGCTTCTCGCTTCTCGCCCACGGCCCACCGCCCACCGCAGTGTCTCGTCCGGCGCTGTCTTCTCCCCTCCCGCGAAGCGAAGCGGAGCGGGAGGGGTACGGGGAGGGTCGCTCTCAACAACTGCGCGGCGGCGGGACCGTGATGCCGAGCGGTGCAACGAGACGCGATCGCATCCGGCGACGCCATCGATAGTCCCGTGAAAGGGCACCGAGGCGTCTGGCAAAGGTGATCGAAGAACTGGGGCCACCTTTGCATGAGCAGTACCTCGACCTCGACCTCGACATCAACTTCGACTTCGACTTCGACTTCGACTCTGAGCGAGGGACGAGGGACGAGCGACGAGGGACGTGGAACCAGGAACCAGGAACTAGGGACACTTCTCCCGATACCAGTACTCGTATTGCCTCTCGAAGCCCAGCGACTCGTAGAGGGCGATGGCGGGGGCATTTGACGGGTGCACCTGGAGGAACGCTTCGGTGGCTCCCCTATCGGCGCCCCAGGCCGAGACGGAACCGGCAATGGCTCTCGCGAGGCCCTGTCGGCGGGCGTGGGGTTCGGTGCGCATCATGAACACGGCCAGGTGATCGTCGACGAGGACGCCAAGGCCGATGGCATCCACCCCAACCCGGGCAAAGACCGTCGGGCGATCGATGCGATCGAGCAGCTTCTCGAGAATCGTTCGCTTGGCTCCCCCGCGCCCGGGCTCCCGGCCTGCCGCTTCCAGCCACTCCGGCGACGGCTCATCCGCCAGGTCGATGCCGTGGATTCCAATCGGCGCAAGCCCGGCAACGGGTCTCGTCATGATCACCGCTCCGAGGTCTCGCTCATATCCCCGGGCCTCGAGCCGCCGATCGATCTCTGGATCAGCCGTCCCGGTGAGGCGGACGATGGCCGGGAGGCCCCGCTGGGCGAACCAGGCTTCGGTGCGATCTATCTGCGTCTCGAGATCATCCCAGGAGTCGTTCACCGGATTGGCGGAATTGGAGCGACGGGTCACACCACCCCCGGCCCGCAACAACCATCCATTGAGCCACTCGTCCTCGAGTGATGGCCAGGCGGCGTGCCCAACCCGTTCGAGGCGCCGGATGTGCTCGCTCACCGGCCCGACGCCGAGAAGTGCTGGTAGTCGAGCACGCCGGACCAGCTTCCGCCCCATCCCCATCCGATGTCGGCAAACGCCTCGACAACGCCACCGTCGGCGGTGATGAGGCCGGTCGCCGCTGAGGCCCGGTCCGTCACGGCTCCCGGTGGCAGCACGGTGCCATTTCTCAGGATGTACGGGTTCTGGACGGGGTTGATGTCGATCGCTGTGCCGAACGCATGTTGTGACCACACCCCGGGACGCCGCGAGACCTCACGGCAGTTGAAGGCGGACGTGTTGTTGGCCGCCATCGAGGCATCGTCGTCACCCCGGTAGGCATCGACCCGCTCCATCCGCTCGATCGGGAACTGAAGGAGATAGAGCTCCTCCATGACCGAGACGATGGCCTCCGCCGAGTCTGCGTGAACCACCAGCTCACCCTGGTGCGGGTGATCGTCGAACCCCCGGTACGTCACCGAAACCAGGCGGAGATCCTCAACCCCCACAGGGCAGCCGGGCCGCCACGAGCCGGCGAGTTCAACTTCGGTCACCGGCACAATGGCGCTGGAGAACTGCACAAGCGGGGCTCCCTCAGGCGGAGGCGATGCTGCAAGAAGATCGCCAAGCGGAATGAGCGGGCGGCAGCCGGCGAGCAGAACGAGGACGGCAACGGCGGCAAGGAGACGCATACCTCAATGCTTGCACAGGCCCCCGCCTACCCGGTCGCTAATCCTGCGAGCCGAGCCCGCCCAGCAGGAACCGGGCGG
>SHLN01000024.1 GCA_004283105.1 Acidimicrobiia bacterium | reverse complement strand
GGCCTCCGCTACGCCCCCGACGACCTCGACCTCGATCCGCTCGATCGGGGATTCGTCGTCCAGCGGAGCTACGAGGCGATCGACGATCCCGGAGCCGTGACCCGCGATGCCGACGGGACCTGGCGAATCAAGCCCGGCGCCGAGGTGCGCGTGCGGCTCACCATGGTGGCCGACAGCCGTAGAACCCACGTGGCGCTCATCGACCCGCTCCCGGCCGGTCTCGAAGCTCTCAACCCGGCCCTCGCCGTCACCCCACCGATCCCGTCCGAAGAATTCGAGGATGGGCCGTCTCCCCGGTTCACCTACTGGTGGTGGCAGTGGTACGAACACCAGAACCTGCGCGACGACCGTGCCGAGGCGTTCGCCTCGTTGCTGTGGGCGGGCACCTACGAGTACACCTACGTCGCCCGCGCCACTACCCCGGGCACGTTCGTGGTACCACCGACGAAAGCCGAGGAGATCTACGCACCGGAAACGTTCGGCCGCTCCGGCTCCGACGTCGTCATCGTCGAGTCCAATTGACATTCATTCGGGAGGCTTCATGGACCGGAACGACGAGGAGACGCTCCGCCACTTCAAGACGGTGTATCAACACACCGAACGGATACGGCCACAGATTCGGGAGCTTCTCCAACCCTGATGCCGCCTACCTCAACGATGTTGAGCGGCTCATCTCGATGGCGTCGGGGCGCTCACTCAAGGTCGGCATCGTGGTGGCGTGGGATGGACCAAACCAGTACTCGGTGGAAAACGGCAAACTCACCACCGACAACGCCTACCAGTACGGCACGACCATCGCCGCCCAGTGGACCCGCCCCGGCTTCTCCGGCCGCAGCGCCATCGCGGCGTGGATCATGGGAGGGGACACCACCAATGATTGCTGTGGCGGCGAGCACGGAGCCGTGTGGCCCGAGGTCGTACGCGGAATCGAGGATGCCCAGGCGGCCAACGGGTTCTCCGGCCCCCAGATCCTGCTGCACACCGCCCCCGGTCAACACCTCAACTACGTCGGGGCGTCCTGGCTCGACGCCCACGCCCCTCAGACCGGCCACTGCGCCGACGCCGGCACGGGGTCAACTGGATGCAGGAGCTGGCCAACACCGGCGCCACCACTGGGGCAACGGCGAGATGCGCTACGAAGAGATCTCCTGGTCCTGCAACGGCAACTCGCCCATCACTCCCCAATAGGTTCGCGACGACGTCATTGCCATGAAGAATCTCGGGACGATGAGCAACTTCGTGTACGGTTTCGACCCCCGCTGGAATGCCTCGAGCCCCGGCAGTGTCGGGATGTCTGCGTCCGGGGTCTCGGCCGGGCTTCAGCTCATCCTCGACGAGCCGGGCCTCATCCGACCCCGTTAGGCCGACCGCCTACAGATCGGGCAGCACGATCTGGTAGTTGAGACTGATGGTGTCCGACGAGATCGGTGGGCTCACCATGAGGTCCACCACAAACCGAAGCTGCTGGATGAAACAGAGGCTCTCGGCGTTCTTGTGGCAGTAGATGACGGTGACGTCGGCGGTGACGGTGCCGGTCCCCTCGATGAACTCGACCGGGATCGTCACCGGGAAGGTGGTACCGGTCAGCGACACCGACGACCCGGTACCGAAGTCGGCCACTCCCCCAGTGGCGGAGAACTCGGCCGAGGACGGCGCCTGCTCGTTGACCTTGTGGTCGGGGGGCAGCTCGATGTTCAGGGTCACGTACCCGGCCCGGGGATTGACCGAGGCCGCCAGCTCTACGACCTCGCCAAAGAAGTCGGCGGTATCCGGCGGAGGAGCGAACTCCTCGATCCCTTTCAGAACGAGAGTGCTGGTGGTGTCTGTGGAAAGGTCGACGATGCGGATGGCGTGGTTGTTGGTATCGGCCACATACAACCGCTCGCCCCGGGCCGCCACACCGCCCGGCTCGGAGAACCGGGCTTCGGATCCGTCCTGCCACCCCTGTTCACCGCCGAGATACGTCTCGACCGAACCGGTGGCCGGGTCGATGCGCTTGATCTTCGAGTTGTAGGTGTCGGCCACATAGAGGAACCCGTCGTCGGCATACGCCAGACCGAGCGGGTGCTGGAGCCGGGCCTCGGTACCGACGCCGTCGACATCGCCGAAGTCGAAGAGGTTGTCGTCGCTGCCCACCACGATATCGGTCACTCCATCGGTGAGAACCTCGGCGGAGCGGATGGCACTCGACTCCGAATCTGCGAAGTAGAGCAGCCCGTCGCCGTCGAAGGCAAGACCGCTCGGCTGGGCGAGCTCGGCGTCGGCAAGGGGACCGTTCAGAGTCGATTCGCGGGCATTGCCGACCAATGGGCGAGCCGTCCCGGCTGCCAGGTCCATGACCCAGATCTGGTGATGGCCGGCCATGGCTATGTACAGAAGGCCGTCGCGCTCCTCGAGCGCCCACGGCGAGTTGATGGACACTTCGTCGGCGAGCCCCCCGGTGGGCGGCCAGCCGAGCGTGCCGGTGCCGAGGATGGTCGCGACCTCACCGGTCGCCAGTTCGATCGATCGAATGGTGTGGTTGGTCGTGTCGGCCACGTACAGGAAGTCCCCGTCGGGACTCAACGCCATCCCCTGGGGCGAATCGAACATGGCTTCCAGAGCAGGACCGTCGGCGTAGCCGGGCCGTCCCCGCCCGTACACGGCCGTCACCTCGCCGGTCTCCGGATCGGCCGCCACGATGCGATGGTGCCCGCTGTCGGCGACGTAGAGGGTCTCTCCGCCCGGAGGCACGAACACCTTCCCCGGATAGGACAGCACGGTATCCGGCCGGCCATCGGCTTCCCGGGCGAAGGCGATGGGGGTGCGGTCGAGCACGCCCGACTGGTCAAACTCACTGATGAGGCTGCGAATGACCGGCGCAGTGACGTCGTATACGCCCTCGCCGGAGAACCCGCCGACGACGTTGCCGGCCGGATCGACGAGTGCCGTCGTCGGCCAGGCGTTGGCCCCCCAGGTGCGCCAGATCTCGAAGTCACGGTCGTTGACGACCGGATGCTCGACCTCGTAGCGCAGGACGACATCGCGGATGTTGTCGGTCTCGCCCTCGTTGGCGAACTTGGCCGAGTGCACCCCGATCACCACCAGTTCATCGACAAACTCTTCCTCCAGCCGCTTGAGATCGGGGATGATGTGAATGCAGTTGATGCAGCCATACGTCCAGAAGTCGAGCAACACCACCTTGCCTTCGAGATCGGCGAAGGCGATCGGGTCTGCTGTGTTCAACCAGTCGAGCCCCTCCGGGAACTCGGGGGCCGGATCGGTGCCGGCATAGGACTGGCCCGGGAGGGTTGTCTGTCCGGGCGCGGTTGACGTGGTCGATCCGTCGATCCGGCTCGTGCCGGGCAGATCGGTGCCGGCGGTCTCACCGGCGCACGCGGTGGCGAGGAGGGCAAGAGCTAGCCCGGCGAGGAGGGTTCGTTTCACGACATCATTCAAACGCACGGCGGCGCGGATTAGTTCACCACGAGAAGGGGACCGGCCGGAGCCGGTCCCCTCTTCGCTTTGGCGACTCGCCGGATCAGCCGGTGCGAGTGATCGTGATGGCGGCAACCGGGGCTCCGGTATCCCATCCGTGCACGTCGGCGAGGAGCGTGTCGTCACCCGAGGCAGTCATGACCCCGTCGTGGTGGGTGACAACGCCACCCTCGGCCAGCGCCGGGTTGCTAGCACCGGTGCCGGGGACCGAGCTCATTACGCCGGTGAGGGGCGGGCACGGGGGAACGATGTCCTCGAACGACTCCGTGTTGATCTCCGTCCCTGCGTCGTACGCATACGAGGTAGACGAAACGACGTCACCGACCTGCTTCGGCAACCTGAGGGCGTCGGCGCCCGTGAACCCGTCGTTTGTGCAGATGAGCATCGAGGCGTAGGAGAACCACTTGGCGCCCGGGCCACCGTCGATATCAAACGTCACGGACGATCCCGGCATGAGAGGCGGCGGGTCACCGGCCACGGCGACCACCACGTCGGAGACCTTGTTGCTCGCCAGGAGGCCATCCATGAGCGGCCCGAGGTTGCCATTCTCGGCGATCTCTTTGATCCCGAATGAGGCCGGCGAGCCGACGTCGAAGAAGTCGGCAGTCCGCTTGTGGGTCGCAGCCAGCGGCGGCGTAAACGGTTGACCGTCCGTCAGATTGGTGATCGTCACCGTGTAGGTGCGGGTATTGGGGGCCGAGGCGGCGGCCGGCACCACCGATGCCGCCGTCAATGCCAGGGCCAGCAGAAGGACCCATCGTGTCCGTTTCGTCATGTGCAACTCCCTTTCGATAGATGTGAGTGGCAGTACCAAGGTGGCAGGGGGTTGTGAAGCGGCGAGAACACAGAAATGAACAAACGCGGAACTAATCGCTCCCCCACCCCGTTCCTCACCTACCCGAACGTACGCTGGCCATGTGACAACACTCACCGACATCCCGACCGCCGACGCCTGCATCGCCGTGATCGACGACGAGCCGATGGTGCGTGAAGTCGTCACCCGCTACCTCCGGCGAGAGGGCTTCGACGTGATCACGGCGGCCGACGGTGCCGAAGCACTCGAGGTGATCGCCTCCTCTCAGCCGGACGTGGTCGTGCTCGACCTCATGCTGCCCTCCGTGAGCGGACTCGAGGTGCTCGGGTCGCTGCGTCGCCACAGCGCCGTACCGGTGATCCTCCTCACGGCGCGGGGTGAGGAAAGCGACCGCGTCCTCGGCCTCGAGCTCGGAGCCGACGACTACGTCACCAAGCCGTTCTCGGCCCGGGAGCTGGCAGCCCGCGTCAAGTCGGTCCTCCGCCGCAGCGTCACGCCGCCCGAGCCGGTGGCGGCGGTGCTCACCTTCGACGATCTCACCATCGACGCCCGAGCCCGGCAGGTGACCGTCCGGGGAGATATCGTCGATCTGACCCGCCGCGAGTTCGAGCTCCTCGTCTTCCTGGCCGGCTCACCCGGACAGGTGTTTTCGCGCCGCCAGCTCCTCGACCACGTGTGGGACTCCTCTCCGGAATGGCAGGATCCGTCCACGGTCACCGTCCATGTCCGCCGGTTGCGAACCAAGCTTGGTGACGGAGTCCCGCCCATCGCAACTGTGTGGGGCGTCGGCTACCGGTTCGAAGCATGAAAGCCGCCCTCGGAGCCCTCGGAGTCGCCATCGGTGCTCTCATCGCCACCGAGGCGGTAATGCAGCCGACCGCCGGGGATAGGGTCACGTTCGTTCTCATCTTTGGCGGGGCCGCTCTCCTCGCTGCCACGGCCGCCCGGTGGCTCGGGAGGCGCACGGCTCGACTGCGATCGATACGGACCACGGTGCAGGTGATGAGCCTGGCTACGACCGCCCTCGTCGTCCTCGTGATCCTGGCGGCCGCCAACCTCATGTTCCTCTCCCCCCACGATCTGAGGGTTGTCCTCATCGCCCTCCTGATGGCGGCCGGCCTCGGCATCGTGCTATCGACATCGATGGCCGACACACTCAACGAGGATCTCGAGCGGCTGCGCACCACCGTTCAGGAAGTAGGGGCCGGAGACCTGACGGCCCGGGTGTCGACATCCCGCCCCGACGAGCTTGGCGACCTGGCGCGCACATTCGACGCCATGACCGACCGCCTCTCCGAGGCGACCGCTGCTCGGGAGCGGGCCGAAGCCGCCCGCAAGACGCTGCTGGCATCGCTCAGCCACGACCTCCGCACACCTCTGACCGCCATGCGAGTGGCCGTTGAAGCGCTCGAGGACGGCCTCGCCCCCGAGCCCGATCGATACCTTCGATCCCTCAGCAAGGACGTCGATGCGCTCTCGCGCCTGGTCGACGACCTGTTCCTCCTGTCCAAGATCGAAGCGGACAGGCTGGAGCTGGCGGTCGAGCCGGTGGACGTTGCCGAGCTCGTCGACGAGGCGATCGAAGCCATGCAGCCGGTGGCCGATCGGAGCCGGGTACGACTCCGCCTCGAACGGTCCGGAGAGACCCTGGTGCGGGGCGGCCCGGTCGAACTCGGACGGGTGGTTCGCAACCTGCTCGACAACGCCATCCGCTTCGCACCCGCCGGCTCGCTCGTCGATGTCTCGGTGGGACGAGACAACGGCCACGTGAGCGTGTCGGTTGCCGACGACGGGCCCGGTTTCCCGCCCGCCTTCCGCTCCGACGCCGTACGGGAGTTCTCCCGGGCCGACGAAGCAAGGGTTCGATCGCACGGTGGGGCGGGGCTCGGCCTCGCCATCGTGCAGGGTCTCGTCGCCGCCCACGGCGGATCGCTTCGCCTCGGCACCGGGCCGGGCGGTCTTGTCACGTTCGCGCTCCCGGCTGATACACCCGGATAGCCGGATGGCGTAGATTGTCCGCCATGGACAACGCGATGCTCATCGAACGGCTCTACCAGGGGCTGCGGAACCTCGATGGTGACGCCATGGCCGCCTGCTACGCACCCGATGCACGATTCGAGGATCCGGCCTTCGGAGTTCTTATCGGAGAACAGGTCGGGGGCATGTGGCGGATGCTCACCTCACGCAGCGACGGTATCGAAGTCGAGCTCTCCAACGTGGAGGCCGACGAAACAAGCGGCTCGGCCCACTGGGTGGCCCGCTACACGTTCGGTCCCGACAAGCGGCCGGTAGTGAACCGGATCAATGCCCGCTTCGCGTTCGCGAACGGTCTGATCGCCGACCATGTCGATACCTTCTCCTTCTACGCCTGGTCCAGGCAAGCTCTCGGGCCGATTGGTTTCTTCCTCGGCGCCACACCGTTCGTGAAGAACCGCGTGAGTAGCCAGGCCCGGCGGGGTCTCGAAGTGTTCATGGCGGCCGACGGCGATCGACCCTGAGCAGTTGGACGGAGACCGGCGACACTGCCAACATGACCCGGTGACACCCGAGCGTCACGCCGAGTTGGTGGAGTGGTTGTCCTCAACCGACAATCCACCCGTGCGGTATCTGACCGCCCGCGACCTTGTCGATCCTGCCCCTTCCCACGAGGTGCTTCGCACCCTCCGGGCCGACATTCTGGACTGGGAGCCACTCCGTTCGGTGCTCAACCCGCAGAAGGAGGACGGGAGTTTTCCGTTCTCTCAGAAGACGCCAACCGCCCAGCCCACCTTCACCGCCCTCGGCCTCATGTATCGATGTGGGCTGGTCGTCACCGATGAGCCGGTGGCCCGCGCCGTCACACTCTTGTCGGAGCATCATCTCGGCAAAGGAGCCCTCTCCTACACGACGGGCGGCTCCGGCATCCTCCCCTGCTACATCGGCGTGGTGGTCACCGCTCTCATCGGCCTCGGTGCTTTCGAGACCGATGTCGTCCAGTCCTCGATCCAATGGCTCATCGATCACCAGCGGTTCGACCACAAGGACACACGGGCGGGCGGCCCCGAACCCTGGCCGTACAAGGCACCCTTCAACTACGGGTGCTGGGAGTCGGTCTCCTGCTATCACGGTGTGGCCGGTGCCTTCCGAGCGTTTGCGGCCATCCCGCCCCAGCACCGGACGCCGGCCGTCACCGAACGCCTCGAACAGGCGCTCGACTACCTCCGCATTCACCGCCTCTACAAGCGCAGCGCGCTGGACAGGCCGCTCTTCCGGCACATGACCCGATTCTTCCTGGTGGGCGACTATCGCTCGGACCTGCTCGATATGCTGCAGGGCATCGCCGACGCCGACCCGGCCCTCATCAATGAGGACTGGGTGCGCGACGCCTTCGACGACATGAGCGGCCTCACCGATGACGGAGCGGTCACCCTCGTCAAGAACTACGGGCGCCGACTCATCGACCCGATCCCCTTCGAACCGATCGGTGCCCCGTCCCGCTTCCTCACCTACCAGTGGCTTGCCATCGGTCGGACCCTGACGGCGATACCGGCGACGATCTAGCCAGCCGCCCACCCTCGCCGGTATCCCTTTCAGCATCTCATTCGTCTTAGCAGGGCAATTGAAAGGAGATACCTCATGAAATTCATGAATGAAGCAAGCTGGGATCGGATCGCACGGGTCATCCTCGGCGCCGTCCTCATCGTCGTCGGATTCGGTGGCGCGGTCGATGGAACCGTTGGGACCGTTCTCGGGATCGTGGGCCTCATACCGCTGGTCACCGGCCTCGCCGGCTGGTGCCCGATCTACGCCATCCTCAATCTCCGGACTCGGGAAGAAACCCATTCGGCCGCCTAGCCACCGACGCACCGGATCGATGACACCGCTCGACCTATCCCCGCCCAAGATCCCGACCATCGTGGAGGTGTGGGCCCCCCACTGCGCCGAATGCAATGCCATGCAGCCGCACCTGGATGCGGAGGCCGCCGAGTTCTCCGGTACCGTCGACCTGGTGAAAGTGAACGCGGTGAGCGACCCGGCCCGGGCCCGACAGCTTGGAGTGCTCGGAACACCCACCCTCATCGGCTTTCGCGACGGGGCCGAGGTGTTCCGGTTCACCGGACGGCGCAGCCGGGGTGAGCTCCGCGAGTTGTTCGCGGCGGTGTCGGACGGCAACCGGCTCACAGGAGTCGGGACACAGGACCTCGTGCTTCGGGCTGGTGCCGGCGTCGTCATGATCGGAGTCGGCCTCCTGCTCGGCCCGGCTTGGCCCATCCTCGCCATCGGGGCGGCCGCGACCGCGTTCGGGACAGTTCCCTGGCTCCAACGACTTCGATGACTATCGACGCCGGGCAGCTCGCCGAGCACAGTGAGGCCTTGTATCGGTTTTCTCTCTCCATCACGCGGGACCCCGAACTGGCGGCCGATCTCGTTCAAGACACGTTCTTACGCGCCATGGAGCGCTCCGACCAGTACCGGGGCGAAGCGCCCTTGCGGGCCTGGCTGCGAAGAATCCTCCACAATCTCGCCATCGATCGGGCCAGACGCAACCAGCGTGAGGTCATCGTCGAGGCCATCGAAGCCGATTGGCGCGATGACGAGTACACGGTCGACCCGGCAGCCATTGCCCTCCGAACCCAGTTGCGAGCCGAGCTAGAGGACGCCCTCGCCCGGCTTCCATTCATCTATCGGGTGGCGGTGTTGCTCCACGACGTCGAGGGGTGGACGGTGGCCGAGATTGCTGAGGTACAGGGGATTTCGCTGCCGGCCGGCAAGCAGCGGCTCCGCCGGGGCCGAATGGCGCTCGTCACCGCCCTGGCCGAAGGACACAGCCGCCGCCAGCAACTGAAAGGAGTTCCGATGCGCTGCTGGGATGCCCGCACCCACGTCTCCGACTATCTGGACGGCGCGCTCGAACAGGCGACCGCCCGCTTGGTAGAAACCCACCTCGAGGTGTGCCCGACCTGCCCACCGCTCTATGCCGCTCTCGTCGACGCCCAGGAACGCCTCGGTGCGCTCCGGGATCCTGATGCCGTCATCCCGCCCGATCTGGACAGCCGGATCCGGGCCCTGCTGGCCGGAAGCTCCTAGCCACCGACCGTTGAGAGTCGATAAGGTGGCCGCCATGAACCGGATACTCTTTCGTGGCGGAACCATCGTCGACCCGGTGCTCGGGCGGGTCGAATCCGACCTGGTCGTGGCCGATGGCCACGTCGTCGACGTCGGCGCGGGATTGGACGGCGACGAAGCCGTCGATTGCACCGGCAAGTACGTGACTCCCGGCTTGATCGACGCTCATGTCCATCTCGCCTACACCCACGTCGACCTGTGGAAGCACATCCACACCCCGCTCTCCTACAACTTCTATCTCGCCATCGGCAACATGGCCCGCACCCTCGGAACGGGCATCACTACCGTGCGGGACGCGGGCGGCGCCGACTTGGGCATGAAGGAGGCGGTTGAGGACGGCCTCGTTCTCGGACCGCGCATGCAGATCTCTCTCGCCATGATCAGCCAGACCGGCGGGCACGGTGACGGGTGGAACCTGTCGGGTATTCCCGTTCGCCTCGCCACTCCCTACCCGGGCCGACCCTCCGGAATAGCCGATGGGCCGGACGAAATGCGCCGGAAAGTGCGGGAACTGGTCCGGGCCGGGGCCGATGTCATCAAGGTCGCCACCTCGGGGGGCGTGCTCTCTCCTCGCGACGAGCCCACCCACGCCCATTTCCGGCCCGAGGAGCTCAATGTGCTCGTGACCGAAGCGGCCGCCGCCGGCTTGTGGGTTATGGCGCACGCCCAGGCCGCCGACGGCATCAAGAATGCCGTCCGGGCCGGCATCCGCTCCATCGAGCACGGCATCTACCTGGATGACGAGGCCATCGGCCTCATGCTCGAGCACGGCACCTATCTCGTCCCCACGCTGGTTGCCCCCACCGGCGTCGAGAAGGCGGTGGCCGCCGGTGCTCCGATGTCGGAAGCCGCCATCCGCAAAGCGGGCGAGGTCATCGAAGTCCACCGTGAGTCATTCCGACGAGCCGTCGATGCCGGGGTGAATATCGCGATGGGCACCGACAGCGCCGTCACCCCCCACGGAGAGAACCTCGACGAGCTCTCCCTCATGGTGGCCGACGGGCAAACCCCCGAGCAGGCCTTCGAGTCGGCAACCCTGGGGGGTGCTCGACTGATGGGACTCGATCACGAACTCGGCTCGCTCGAACCGGGCAAGATCGCCGATCTCGTCATCAGCCGCTCAGACCCGCTCGACTTTGCCACCCTCAAGGGAGGGATCGAGCAGGTGTGGAAGGCGGGGTTGCTGGTCGTGGGCGGCTAGCGCCGGAGTCAGCACCTATTCGCCGGTGACCTCGGCGAGGCGCACCTTGAGCGCCCTGAGCCGCTCCCGCTTCTCCTCGAAGCCAAACGAGGAGTCCATCTTGCGGTGCATCTCGTGGAGCTTGTCGGGGTCGATGCCGCCACCGCCGAAGCCGCCACTCGGGCCACCGGCCGACGCACTCGGCCGTGCGTCGAGGTAGCGCGTCAACTCGGCTTCGAGGTGTTCGACTTCTTTGGCAAGTTGCTCGACGCCCAGATCGTCGACGGGAACATCCTGCCTGGCCTCTCGCGCCTCGGACCTGAGTGCGTCTTGCAGGTTGGAGAGCTCGGCTCTTGCCGCAAAATCATCGGACGGGGTGGCGATGAGGAGGTCCTGAACCTCGCCCAGCTCACGAAGAACCTCCTCGAGCGGACGACCCGTCATGTCACCAGTGTCCCAAATCCCAGTTGCCCGGTTCGGCCGGCCGGCGCTTCTGCGGGTTCAGCCGCCGGCTCAGTCGTGGCCGGTTGCGGTTCGACGGCCGGCGCGGGGATCGGCACCGGTTCTACGGTGATGACTCGTTGTTGTTTTCCGATGTCCATGTGGTGTGGATCCTTTCTTGCTCGGTGAGGAAGTCCTTGATGCGTTCGTCGACCTCACCCGCGTTGGCGGTCACGTCGGGGAACCCGATCGAGGCGGCGTCAACATCGGCAAAGATCTCATGCAGTCGCTGGGGATCACTCGTGAGAATCATGCGCCGACCGACAACCGCGCCGAGGGCGACGACCCGGGCATGGAGCGCCCGGTAGGCGCGAGTGTGTTCGACGACCCGGCCCGACAACGCCACCAGTCCGATGGCGAAATGGCTCGGGTCCTCGATTGGATAGCTATTGAGGAGGACGGGGAGTCGCTTGACGGCATAGATGCCGCAGCTGGGAGGACCGCAGGTGCGGTTGTCGTGCGGCACGTCCTCCAATCGACCGTTCCGGCAGGTGGCGGTCAGGTGCGTGGACCGCCAGTGGACCCAGGCACCGTGGAGGCCGTTCCGCTTGATCGACCAGACCCGGAAACCCAACACCGGCCAGGGTGACCAGGCCGGGCCGTACCCCCGTTCGACCCGATCGACCACCGTCCCGAGGAGCGCCTGGATCCCCCGCTCGTAGCCGGTCGCTTCCTGCTCGAACGCTTCGAGTTCCTGCTGGAGCATGGTGATCTGTTTGGCAAGAGTGGCTGCCCTCATCCTTCGCTGCTGGGCTTTCGCCTCGAGCTTGCGAGCGCTTTCGATCTCGATCTCGAACTCCTCGAAGACCGCAGTCCCGAATTGGTGGCGCAGTGCTCCGATCGTCTCGGAGAACTGCGCGACCGAACTGGCCGTATCGACGGTGAGTTCCGAGATGAGTGGGTGTTCCAGGCCGTTCTCCAGGTCCGATACTCGACCATACCCGACCGAACACATGTTCGCAAAACTGGTCAACGGTCAACGGTCAACGGTCAACGCGAATGCGTTGCCCTAGTCCAACACTCCGGCGCGGATGAGGTCGGAGTCCTCGCGGCAGTGGTGACCCTCCGCTTCGAGCGAAGTGACCACGTCGGACAGGTTCTCGGCCCGCAGCACAGCACAGGGCCGGTGACGGGACGTCTCGTACCGCTCGCCCCACCGGTCGACGATCTGGGGGGACACAAGGAGGTTCTGGAGGTAGTGGGGGTCGGGCGGGTAGTCCTCGGCAGGATCGACGGCGATCTCATGGGCATGGAACGGCTCCCGGTCGTCGGGGGGAACGGCATGCGGATCGAACTCGGCCATTGCGATCTCGAGCGCTCCGCGCAGACCGCCGATTTCCATCTCGGCCGACAGTTCTGCGAACTCTGCGTAGCCACACCTGGCGAGCAGTTCGCGATAGCGAGCCGGGGACGCCTTGGACCGCAGCTCTCCCCACGTCCGACACCGGAGGAGATCCTTGATCTCGGCGAGTTCGAAGGCGCTGTCTTCGGGAAGCACGACCAATTCGAGCTCGTCCCGGGAAGGATTGGTGAACACTCCGTACACGTAGTCCATGCCGACTCCTCTCCTCGCCCCCCCGGGTGAGTCCCGACGTGAGCGAGAACCGTTTCAACAAGTATCGGTAGTCCCGGGAAAACGTTGACGGTGCAGCGGCGATGGGTGCCGGTCAGTCGACGCAAACAGCCGGCCGACGGGAGCTCGCTAGCTGGGGAAGATACCCCGACCGATGTTGCGTATGACCTCGTTCATCTCGTCCGAGCTGAGATCATTCGTCGAGAACGTGACGGCTTCTTCCGCCGGCTGCAGATGGGGCATTGCCAGCTCGTCCGGTGCTTCTGTCTCCAACACGGAGGGCTCTTCGGCCTCGAACTGGTAGTCGGGGCGGCCGACCGGCTCAATGAGCCCGTCCCCGACGAGGTCGGAAAAGGCCCCGGCGGTATGGAACTCGTACAGGTTGAGCACGGCCGCCACCGCTGCGACGGAGGCACCGGCACCCGTTGCCGCCAGCATGGCCCATTGCGCCGGGTTGAGCGTCACCTCGCCGCGGTCGGACGGCAGCTGGGGTGCCACCCGGTACTGCTCGTTGATGGTCGGAATCACGCGCCGGATCGCCCGCCACTCTTCGGCTCGAGTATTCACCATGTCCAGGAGTTCGGCTACCGGCACGCTGTGCACATCATCCGGGCTCGGCCCGGCCGACCCGAAGAACTCGAACGAGCCGGACTCGATCTGCGTCAAGAGGTAGGCAACCTCGATGAGTTGCTCCTCGAGCACCTCTTCCAGCGTGGTGAGGTCGCCCGGCTGCACGTCGGATTGGTACCGCTCGAGTAGCGCATCGAGCTCCTCGACGGTATCTGATCCACTCGCCGTCGTGGCATAGGCCACCTGCCCGCCCTTGAGCAGGATCCGGCCATCCTGGAGGGCCGAGTGGACCCGCAGCTCGCCGTCCTTGCCTGCGTCGGCGAGCAGTTCCAGAACGCGCTCGAGCCCGAACGACCCGAGGTCGCCTGATAGATCAGCCATTGGCTATTCCTCCGTGCATACCTGATTGATCGGAGCGGTAAGCGACCGGCTTGAGAGAACTGTGCACCGGCTTGCCAATTCCCGCCATAGCTGCCACGTTGATAGGGTCGGCGGGCAAACCACAGGAGCTGGCGTGGGCGGAAAACGGGCGGGTGCTGTAGTGCTGGGCGCTGCGTTGATGGCCGGCGTCCTCTTCGCCACCCCGGGCCAGGCCGAGACCGGTTCTTCGGACCAGATCGTGATGGTGGAGCCGGGCGGTCGGTGGCACATCCGCTTGCCGGGGTTCACCGACTACACGTTCACCTACGGCCAGCCTGGAGACACCGCCCTCCTCGGGGACTGGAACGGCGACGGGATCGATACGCCGGGGGTCTACCGACCGGCCTGGGGAGCCGCCCATCTCCTCAACGAGATCCCGGCCCACGGCAGCACGGTTACCGAACCAGACGTCACGTTCTTCTTCGGCATGCCGGGCGATCGAGTATTCGCCGGCGACTGGGATGGGGACGGCATCGACACCCTGGGCCTGAGCCGCAACGGCCGGGTATTCCTGGCCGGTTCGAACGCCACCACAGTCGCCGACCAGGTCTTCTGGTTCGGAACCCACACCGACATTCCATACGCCGGCGACCCGGACGGAAATGGCACCGACGGCCTGTTCCTCCACCGGACACCGTCCTCGTCCGTCTTCTACGCCAACGACCCGACCGACGGCGGTGTGGCCCTTTCCTCCGGCTCTCTCTACTTCGGCGACGCCGGGGATCAGCTGATTATCGGCGATTGGGACGGCGACGGAGCCGACTCACCCGGCATCTTCCGGCCGTTCACGACGGCCGTCCACCTCCACAACTACCTCTGGACGGGGACCGGTCAGCAGAGCTTCCTCTTCGGCCGTCGAGGATCGCAGATGCTTGCCGGCAATAGCCATCTTCATGTTGCACCAACCCTCCGGATCGCTCCGTTGACCGGGCAGGCAGGAGGCGACCCCTCCCAGCGGGTACTCATCGCCAAGATCTCCAACTCGTACCGGGCCCGGCCGCAGGCGGGAATCGCCGAAGCCGACCTCGTAATGGAAGTCATCGTCGAAGGCGGTGTGGGACGATGGATTGCCCTCTACCAGACCGAGTACCCCGAGATCATCGGGCCACTTCGCAGCGTTCGGGAGGTCGACCCCAAGCTCATCGAGCCGTTCGATGGCAGGGTGCTCCACAGTGGCGGGCAGCCCTCGGTGCGGTCCGCCCTCGCCCGGGTCGCCGTCGACGAAGGAAACGGGCGCATCGTCGGCTATTACCGGGAAGCCGGCCGGCGGCCGGTCTACGACCTCATGTACAACGTCGAACGCCTGCCGGAGGACGGTTGGGTCGGATCCGTCCCACCGGTGCTGCCGTTCGATTCGTGGATCCCATCGAACGGCGTCCCGGCGGCCGACATCGATGTGGCCATGTCCGGCCCGAACACGCTCGCCTGGGAGTACGCAGACGGCACCTACCTCCGTCACCAATCGGGAACGCCGTCGGTCGACGTTGCCGGTGCCCCCATCTCGGCCGATTCGGTCGTCGCGGTCTTTGTCGAGCAGATCAGCACCGGCCGGTTCGACTCCGCCGGTCAGCCGGTGCCCGACTACCGGGTGGTCGGGAGTGGCGAGGCAGTCGTGTTCCGCAACGGCCGGGCCTGGCCGGTCACCTGGGAACGGGACAGCACGGCCGACTTCTTCCGCTTCGTGCGCTCCGACGGCCGGGAGATCCCCATGGCGCCCGGCCGCACCTGGCTCCACATCACACCCACCACCGGAAGCGTCGACTGGAGCTAGGCCGCCTCCTCAACGGATGGCGGCCCCCGGATTCGACGGGTCCGGCGAGATTTGTCGCACCGGCCCGGCACACTGCCGGCATGTCCACCTCTGCCGCCACCGTCGAGTACCGTCAGCGCTCGATGAACGAGCCAGCAATTGACGACGCCATAGCCGGCCTGGCCGCCTGCCTCGATGCGGGCGATCACCGCGGCGCTGCCCAGGCCATCCGGGCGTTGCGCGAGAGGTGGAGCTCGAACCCGGATTCGATCACGGCCCCCCAGGTTGAGGACCTCGGCCGCTTGAGCGCCCGGCTGGCCGAATTGCAGTCCACGGCGGTGGACGAGGCACTCACCGCTACCTTCGGATTCTCGAGCTTTCGACGCGGCCAGCGCGAGATCATCGATGCGGTGGTGGGCGGGCGAGACTGTATCGGTGTCATGCCGACCGGAGCCGGCAAGTCGCTCACGTTCCAGCTGGCCGCCCGCGTGCTGGGCGGGACCACCCTCGTCGTCTCGCCGCTCATTGCCCTCATGAAGGATCAGGTCGACGGGCTCGACCAGGCCGGCTTCCGGTCGACGTTCCTCAACTCGAGCCTGGCCGGACAGGAACGTTCAGATCGCATCGCCCGGATGCGGCGGGGTGAGTACGAGCTGGTGTACGCCGCCCCCGAGGGACTGGAAGCCTCAGTGGGTGGGGCACTCTCGGGGGTAGACCTGCGCCTCATTGCCGTCGACGAGGCCCACTGCATCAGCCAGTGGGGCCACGACTTCCGCCCCGCCTACCGCAATCTGAAAGGACTGAAGGACCGGTTCGGAGCGCCCGTCCTCGCCCTCACCGCAACGGCCACCTCCGAAGTCACCCGTGACATCGAGGACCAGCTCGCCCTCCGCAACCCGGTGTTGTTCCGTGGATCGTTTCTGCGTCCCAACCTGAAGATCCATGTCATCAAAAAGGGCGAGGCTGCCGACGGGAGGAGAATCAAGGTCCGCGAGTCGATCGGCAAGCTGTGCCTGGCCCGGCCCGGCCAGAGCGGCATCGTGTACACGCTGTCGCGCAAGTCGGCCGAGTCCACCGCCGCCTACCTGCGGGGCCTCGGGATCCGGGCCATGCCGTATCACGCCGGGTTGGAGCGAGAAGCACGCGCCGCCGTCCAGGACGCCTTCATCCACGACGAGATCGACGTCATCTGCGCCACGATCGCCTTCGGCATGGGCATCGACAAGTCGAACGTCCGCTACGTCATCCATCGCGACATGCCCAAGTCCATCGAGTCCTACTACCAGGAGATCGGCCGGGCCGGGCGGGACGGACTCGACAGCGACTGCATCCTGTTCTACTCGTGGGCCGATGTGATCAATCTCGAAAGGATGACCCGGAACGGCGAGGAGGGAGCCGATCGGCGCATCCGCCAGATGTTCAACTGGGCCGATCGCCGGACCTGCCGACACCGGAGCATCGTCGGCTACTTCGGTGAGGACATCGACGACTGCGGCGAGTCGTGCGACGTGTGCATGGGGATCGACGTACTGGCGGGCCTGTCCGGTGGCTCGCAGCGCTCAATCACGACCAGCGGTGCAGGGGTGGCGGCGACCGGACCGGCCTTCGATGCCCTCAAGGCGGTCAGGCGCCGGCTGGCCGATGAGGCGGGTGTGCCCGCCTACGTTGTGTTCAGCGACGCCACCCTTGCGGAGATGATCGACCGGAAGCCGTCCACGCCCGCAGAGCTGCTCGATATCAGCGGTGTCGGCCCAAAGAAGCTCGAAACGTACGGCGACGTATTCCTCGCCGCGATCCGCGACCTAGACACATGAGCCATGAGCCATGAGCTATGAGCTATGAGCTATGAGCTATGAGCTATGAGCTATGAGCTATGAGCTATGAGC
>SHLN01000201.1 GCA_004283105.1 Acidimicrobiia bacterium | reverse complement strand
GGTGTGGACCACCGTTACCGTCGTTGAGCCATCGGGTTCCTGGGCCAGGAACCGAACGCCGGCGTCCAATTCTTCGACGCTGCCGGCGACCACCACCCCCGAGAGCCGGAACCGCCGGCCCTCCTCGAACTCGACCTTGGCGTCAAGTGCCTCGGTCGGAGTCATGTAGTAGACGAAGCTGTCGTTGAGCGTGAACGTGAGAATGAACCCCCCGAGTACGACGAGCAGTCCGATCGCCGGGATGAGGAAGGCGCGGTACTTCACGAGAGTTGATCCAGTTCCCGGTGAGCTCTGCGGAGCCGGAATCCCAGCCACCCGACGAATGCGGCCATGCCGCCGAGAATGACCGTGTAGGCGACGGTTACGTACCACCACGCGTTGCTGACCTGGGCTCCAACGAGATCAATCATGTGGATGCGATGCTAGCGATGGTGCGGTGATATCGGCCCCGGCCACGCTCTGGCTCTGTTCGAACCGTTTGGCGTCCAGCTCTTCCTCCAGGCGGGCGAGTTCGAGGCGGCGACGCAACAACACGGCGTACGCGAACGTGAAGGCGACGACTCCCAGCAGGAGGGTGATCCGGAGCGGGGTGTCGATGCTACGGGCACTGGATGGCTGGTGGAGGCTGCGCCACCAGTTGACCGAGTAGTACACGATGGGGATCTGCACCGCTGCCACGATGCCCATGATGGCGGCCCGTCTGGCTCGCTGCACGGGGTCGATCACGGCCCGTCGGAGCGCCAGATAGCCGAGGTAGATGAAGAAGAGGAGGGCGGTTGTCACGAGGCGCGGCTCCCAGGTCCAGAACTGTCCCCAGACCGGCTTTGCCCAAATCATGCCGGCGACGATGGCGAGGCCGGTAAACACCACGCCGATCTCAGCCGAGGAGGCCGCCAGTCGATCCCAGCGCTGATCTTTCGTGCGAAGCCACGCCGCAGATCCCACCATTGTGACCATGAAGGCCAGAAATGCCAGCCAGGCGCTCGGGACGTGGACGTACATGATCCGTTGCACATCGCCCTGGGTGACGTCGGCGACCACGGTCATGGAACGAAACAGGCTGACGCCAATGATGGCGACGGTCACGATTTCGAGCCAACGATTTCGCACGATCGTCATGTAACTGCCTCCTCCAGCGGACGTGCCGCCAACACTCCAGACACCGCCAACGCCAGGTCGACCGCGAACAACAAAATCAGCCAGGGAACGATACCCCGTCCCAGTCGCAAGCCCTCGAGGGCCTGGGTCGCGCCCATGAGGAGCGGCAGCGAAAGGGGCACGATCAGCAGCGGCGTGAGTGACGTCCGGGTGCCGATGCTGGTTGTCACTCCGCTTGCGATGGTGCCCAGCAGCCCCATCCCGATCGCCACGAGCGGCAGGATGACGAACAGCCACGGCCAGCCCCGCAATTCGGGGTTGTAGAGCGCAATGAGAATCGGGCCGAGGGCTACCTCGAAGAACAACACGAGCGCCGACGTGGCGGCGGTGGCCCCGGCAAACGCGGCCGCCGGCTCAATTCCGAGCAGACGCACCAGATCCCGCTGCGCCTGGCCGTCGACGGCACTCTTGCGCAGAATGACGAGCATCCCGAACAGCAGCACAACGATCCAGTACAAACCCGGCCCCAATTGGCTGAGCAAGGGGGCGTCGGTGCCGATGGCCAAAGGAATGAGTATGAGGGCGGCGGCACCGAACGGGGCGGTCATGAGGGCAACTTCGGCCGTGCGCGACTCAACGAGCAGATCCTTGCGGGCGACCTCGTAGACCTGGCGCCAGAATGTCACGAGACCATCTCCAGCGTCCCGTCGACCAGCTGAACCGAGCGGTGAACGTTGAGGCGGTCCGGCTCGTGACTGACGAGCATGACGGCTCCGCCGCCGGCGACGACCCGGTTGGCGATGGTGTCGACCATTCCAATGGCTTCTGCGTCGAGTCCGGCATGGGCCTCGTCGAGCAGCAGCAACGTCGGTTCGAGGATGAGTGCCCTGGCCAGCTCGGCCCGGCGCAGCATTCCTTTTGAGCTCTGATCGGCCCGTCGTTCAGACGCCCGCGCCAGACCCACCTGGGCCAATGCGTCGGCTGCGACCTCGGGGGACCGTCCGCTCAGGCGAGCGACCAGTTCGGTGTTCTCTCCCAGCGTCAGCTCAGGCCAGAGGCCGGGGAGGTGTCCGACCATGACGATCCGGTTGCGAATCTCGTAGACGTCTTGAGTGCCGATTTCGGCACCCAGGACGGCACCGGAACCACTCGTCGGCTGCAACAGAGTGGCGATGATGCGCAGCAGGGTCGTCTTGCCCGAGCCGTTCGGCCCGAGCAGCCCGACCTTCTCGCCCGGCCCAAGCGACAGCTTGGCCTCTCTGAGAATGATGGTGTTGCCGAGGCGCAGCCCAACGTCGTCCAGATAGACAATTTCGTGTCCGTTCACGGAGAGCAGTGTAGGAACGGGGAGGATTGAGGGGAGGTTTCAGACAGGGGCCGGGCCGCGGTCGACCGGCAGGTTGGCCGAGTGCCATGCGATGAGCCCGCCGGTGAGGTTGTAGACGCGGTCGAACCCCGCCTGGGTCAGCAGGGCGTTGGTCGCCTGAGCCGATCGGTTGCCCGACCGGCACTGGAGGATGATGTCGACATCGCGGGGCAGCTCCTCGAACCAGTCCTGAATCTGGGAGAGCGGCTTGAACTCGGCCCCGGGGATCCGGAGCATCTGCCACTCATCCAGCTCGCGAATGTCGACCATGAGGGCGCCGTCCTCGACCATGGCAGCGGCCTCCTGGACGGTGACGGCCGGAACATCGAGTTGAGGTGGTCTGAACATGGCCGGTCACTGTAGTGGAGGGGGCGCCGATTCGGTATCGCCCGATCCGGTCCGGTAGAGCGACCAGCCTGCCAGGGCCACACCGGCCGTAATGGCCGCTCCATACCACCACACCGGCCCGGCGAAGAGGCTGGGGCGGAGTGGTTCGGTGAGCAACCGGGCTAGCCCTGCGAGGGCCAGGCCGAGGCCGGAGACGAGGCCGGGCGACGGATATCGGAGCCGCAGTCGGAACAGCGCCCAGGCGCCGATGGCAAGCAGGACAGCGGCATAGAGCTCGACCGGGTGGCGGGTGATGGTGCTTCCCGGCTGCGACCAGGCCCAGGGCAACGACGAGGGCGTCCCGAGACACGCATCTCGGAAGAGGCAACCGGCGTGCCAGCCGGCGACACCGAGAATGGCGGCCGGAGTGAGCCGATCGAGCTGCTCGAACGGGTCAGATCGGGTCAACCATCCGGCGGTGGCAAGCGCGGCGATCGAGGCGGCGGCGGTGTCGACGCCGGCCCGCACGAGGATGAGATCGCCCGGGTGGGAGAACGGGTTGACTCCGCCTCGCACCATGGCGACGACCCGGCCGACTGCCAGTCCCACGACGGCGGCCGTGATGGCGATCTCCCACAGATCGCGGACGCACAGGGAGGTATCACGACGCCCCATCCACCACAGGGCCCCGTAGAGCCCGACGGCTCCGCTCAGAGCGGCCCACAGCAGGGTGAACTCCACTACGGCACCCGCAGGATCTCGTCGATGTTGAGCGCCAGCGCCCGCTCGTCGATGACTCCGAAGTGCAGTTCGACGAGCGTGCCGCCCGGCGCGTAGAAGAGGGTGAGGGGGACTCCACCCGAGCCGAGTGACCCCTGGACGGCTCCGGACGGGTCGAAGTAGTGGTCGAAGCCTGCCAGGTCGAACTCGTTGAGAAACGCGCGAGCCTCGTCCTGGTCGTCCCGCACGTTCAAGCCGACGAACCGGACCTGGTCCCCGAACGAGTCGTGGGCAACGCGTAGCAGGGGCGCTTCGGAGCGACAGGGAATGCACCAGGACGCCCACACATTGAGGACGACCGGTTGCTCCGAACCGACTAGTAGCTCTTGGAGAGCGTCGGCGCTCGTCTCGGGCAGCGGCGCCACGTCGCCGATCTCGCCCGCCGATGAACAGGCGGCGGCGAGCAGTGCCACCAACAGGAGAATCCGAACTCGCATCCGCTAAGTAGACCACGCCAAGCCGGCTATCGGCCATCGGCCCGCTTGCCGGGCTCAGGCAGCGAGGTCGTATCCGAGGTCATCGAGCATCTTGGCGATCAGTAGCGCGCCTGCTCTGGTCGTGTGCCTCCGATCTGTCCTGATGAGTCCCCGGTCCTGTGGATCCTGGGTGCGATCGGGACCCATGAACTCGGCGTACACGGGCGCTATCGGGATCCCGTACGTCGCCGCAATCTCCGCGAGCGCCTCTTGAGCTTCTCGGAAGTAGGGACTTGTGATCTGCAGGCCATCGGTCTTGTTCTGGGTTTCAATCTCCATTTGATACATGTCGATGACGCGTATCAGTACCTCGGAGGGATCGCAGACCCCGGTGAGAGCGGAGAATATGGCTTCTACGGTTACCTTGTTCTCGGTCACGTAGTCGCGGAGGCACTGGTGATGGTCGTCCCCGCCGCAATCTGCCGGGTTTCTTCCCTCGTGGCCGGTGGCCGTCATGAACGGTTCCGCCGTGTCGTGCTGGGGGATCTCGAGCAGGATCACATCGGCCTCTGCGAGGTCGGCCAGTATCCGCTCGGAGTCGAGTGCGTTCAAAAGGTGAGCCGGAGAGGACCCGAACACGGTGTTGTCGCGCACGTCGACGGGGACTCCGAACTCTTCCTCCAGCATCTCGGCGTACGCACCCATCGCCTGGAGACTTGGCGACGGATAGCTGAGCACCGAATCACCAAATGCCACGAGCACCAACGATTCCGCGTCACTGTCCAGAACGGTCGTTGAGGTGGTTGTTGTCGTCGTCACCGCCGTGGTTGTTGTCGCGGCTGTGGTCGTGGTTGACGTCACTGCCGGGAGCGACGCCCGTG
>SHLN01000331.1 GCA_004283105.1 Acidimicrobiia bacterium | reverse complement strand
CTCTCGCCCTGGTAGCCATTGCTCTCGTCAGTGGCGCCCGCGTGGGGAGTTTCGGTCGCGGTCCGGGGGTGGCCGAAGGCATCGGAGCCGGCGTCGGTTTCGGGTTCTTCTTCATCCTCATTGCCAACTCGGAGTCCGCAGAACTGTGGACCCTGACGTTCGCCCGGATCGCCTCGATTTCAGTGATCGTGGCGATCGCCCTCCTGAGCAAGGCATCCCTCAAACCCGGACGAGGGACCGGATGGTTCGTGCTCGGCGCCGGCGTCCTCGACATGGCCGCCAACCTGCTCTTCCTCATGGCCGAGCGGCGCGGGTTGCTCACCCTCGTGGCCGTCATCACGGCTCTCTATCCGGCCAGCACGGTGATCCTGGCCCGGTTCGTTCTCCACGAACGGCTCGTCCGAACCCAGATCATCGGATTGCTCCTCGCCGCCGTCGGAGTCGGGCTGATCAGCCTCGGCTAGCCGAACAGAACGAGGTCGCCCGGCTCCACGCCTTCGAGCTCGAACCGGCCGGGGTCCGCGGATCGCCCTCCGGTGAGCCGAACGAAGGTCTCGACATCGGTCGCCAGACTGCCGACCAACGGGCCGGTCCCGAAGCGGGCAGTACGATCGCCCAGCTGTACGTCGAGCGAGAACTCCTTTCGCCGGCTTCGCTCCGCGAGCAGCCCGACACCGAGCTCATGGCTCGGCGCGGCGTACGGGTCCACGATGCCGAGGGCCTCCCGGATATCGCCGCTGTGACCCACACCCCCAGGCCGAGTCCATCGAGCGATCCATCGGCTGCGTGAATCCGAGCGGCGGTCGACTCGGCCGTCACCTGGAGCTCGTCGCGCACCCGGTCAATTGGCCACGACCGCCGTTCCTCAACGTCGATCTCGTTGTCTTCCGGTGTGAACCGGTGGCCGCGGTCCTCGATGGTACGAAGCATCGATCCAGAACAATGAGCCAGCACATCCCGCACGGTCCACGGTGCGCACGCGGTGAGGGCGTCCTGCTCGTCGTGCGCTGAGTTACGGAGGACGCGCTCTATCTCTTCTACGGCAATGAGCAGGATTTGGCCGGCGGGGCGCAGCATCTACCGCCCGATGGCTGGAGGCTCCACCCTGGTCATGAGGTCCTCCCAGATAGTCACACCGGCATACGCCTCCATGAACCCGTGCGGGTAGATGGGGATGCCGGGGGCGCTTACCTCATTGAGCACGCTGACCTCGTTCTCGTTGAGCTCCCAGGTAAGCGCGGCGAGGTTGTCGTCCAGCTGCTCGACGGAGCGGGCGCCGAGCAGGACCGATGTGACCCCCGGCCGTCTCCGCACCCAGTTGAGGGCGACCTGGCCCATGGTGACGCCCCGGGCGTTTGCCACCGCCCGAACGACCTCGAGGATCGCCCACGTCCGGTCGGTATTGCGCAAGTCGTAGGCCTCGATCCCGCGGGACGGATTCTCCCCCAGTCGGGTGGCGCCGACAGGGCGCTCGGCCGGCGTGTACTTGCCGGTCAGCCAGCCTCCCCCCAGTGGCGCCCACGGCAG
>SHLN01000023.1 GCA_004283105.1 Acidimicrobiia bacterium | reverse complement strand
GGGAGGGGCTCCTTTGGGCGATAGGCGTGCGGACCAGGAACCAGGAACCAGTAACCAGGAACCGAGGCTTAAAGCAACAAAGTCGCAATCACCAGGAACCCCGCGAACCCCACCATGTCGGTGACGAACGTGAGGAAGATGTTCGAAGCGAGCGCCGGGTCGAGGCCGAGCGCTCGGAGCACAATCGGTATGCCGGCGCCGGCGAAGGTGGCGATCGAGAAGTTGGCGAACACCGCCAGCGCCATGACCTGGGCTACGTCGAAGTCATTGCCGCTGATGATGTAGGCCACCAGCCCGGAGAGGATGGCTATTGCCACCCCCATAGCCAGGCCGATGCGGGCTTCTCGCAACAGGACCTTCGGGACCATCTGGCTCGGCACCTGGTTGATGGCCATGGATCGAATAACGACGGCCAGGCTCTGGGCTCCGCCGTTGCCCCCGAGGAGGGCTACAACCGGCATCAGGGCCGCCAGCACGACTATGTCGTCGATGACATCCTTCTGCCGCTCGATTGTGAGGGCCACGATCGTTGCCAGCACGAGGTTGACGACGATCCAGGGGAACCGCTTGGTGATCGACTCGCGCACTGCAGTCCGCACCGTCTCCTCGGAACCGGCGCCCACCATTACGGCCATGTCCTCGCTGGCCTCCTCCTGGATGGCTTCGAGCGCTTCCTCGACAGTGACTATCCCGAGGAGTCGGTCGTCGGCGTCGACGACGGGAACCGCAAACAGGTTGTAGCGCTGGATGAGGTCGGACACCACCTCGCGGTCGGCGTCGCTTGGCACACTGACCGGGTTTGGAACCATGGCCTGGTCCAGACCCTGACCGGGCCGGGCAAACACGAGCTCCCGGAACGAGACGACTCCCTTGAGCCGGTCGTCATCGTCGACCACATAGACGTAGGAGAGGTCGTCGAGTGTCTCATGCATGCGCCGCAGTGCTTCAATGGCCTCCCCGGCCGTCAAGCCGAGCGGCAGGGAGGCAACCTCGGTGGTCATGAGACCGCCGGCGCTGTCCCGCGGATAGGCGAGGAGCCGATTGATTTCTCCCGCGTCATCCGGCTCGAGCAAACCGACGAGCTCGGGCAACTCCTCGTCGTCGAACTTGTTGAGAACGTCGACCGCCTCGTCGGCATCCATAGCCCCGACAAATCCGGCCGCTTGCGGGCCTGGCATGAGTTGGAGGAGCTCGGCGGCGGCGCCGTCGTTCATCTCCTCGAGAATGCGGGCCACCTGCTCGGACTCCAGCGAGCCGAGGAACTCGAGGGCGGCCTCCGAGCCGAGTGCTTCCAGGATGTCGGCGGCGTCGTGCGGGTCCACCTCGGCGATTCGTTCCCACGCCTCTGGATTGGCCTCGAGGTACTCCTCGGTGGTCTCCGGGCGGCGCTGGGCAACCTCCCGCAGGTTGCGGGCCAGCTGGCGTGGCCGGGGCAGGTTGAATCGCATATCCCGGCCCAGGTTAGGTGGAGAAAGCGACGAGCCCCGGCGTGTGCCGAGGCCCGTCTTTGCGCAGGTTCCCCAGGGGGGTGAGGAGTTCCTGCCGGTTGGCAACGCCGGGGTCAGGCGTGAAATCCAACCTCAGTTGAAGCATACATTCAACGGGTCGCATATGGAATTGCAAACTGCGCAGCCGTTTGCAATTGCCTTCAGCATTCAGCTCTCAGCAATCAGCGCGGGGCCGGATGCCGCGAGTCGAGGACGAGGGACGAGCGACGAGCGACGAGCGACGAGCGACGAGCGACGAGGGACGAGGGACCTAGTGTTCCCCCATGTCCATCAAGCTCACGCGGTACTCGCACGGCTCGGGTTGAGCGTGCAAGCTCAGCCCGGCTGAGTTGACGCAGGTGCTGCGTCCCTTGCACGATCTCGAAGTCACCCGCCATCCATCGCTCCTCATCGGTCTCGACGAGCCGGACGACGGGGCGGTCTATCAGCTCGCGTCCGGTGAGGCGCTGGTTCAGACGGTCGACTTCTTCACACCCATCGTGGACGATCCATTCGACTGGGGCCGGATTGCCGCCGCCAACGCCCTGTCGGACGTGTATGCCATGGGTGGCACGCCGCTCACCGCACTCTCCATCGTCGGCTGGCCGCGTGACGAGTTGCCGCTCGACCTGCTGGCCGATGTTCAGCGAGGGTCGGCCGAGGTGCTCGTCGAAGCCGAGTGCACGCTCATCGGCGGGCACTCCATCGACGATCGAGAGCCGAAGTTCGGATTGGCGGTGACAGGAATCGTCGATCCCGAGAGGATGATGACCAACCAGGCTGCCCGGCCGGGTGACCGCCTCGTCCTCACCAAGCCGCTCGGGACCGGCCTTATTTCCACGGCGATCAAACGCGACCAGGCGACGCCCGAGCAGATCGAGGCCGCAGTACTCGTCATGACGACGCTCAACCGTGCTGCCGCCGATGCCGCCGGCACCATTGGCGTGCAGGCTGCGACGGACGTGACCGGCTTCGGACTGCTCGGACACCTCGGAGAGATGGTGGCGGCCTCCGGGGTGGGTGCCAGGATCGACCATCGCTGGGTGCCGCTGCTGCCGGGTGTGGAAGAGTTGGCCGAGGGGGGAGTCGTCCCCGGTGGCACGGGCCGCAACCTGGCGTCGGTCGGGGAGTTCACCCGATTCGGAGACCTGGCCGAACCGCTCAGAACCGTCCTGGCGGATGCTCAAACGAGCGGTGGTCTGCTCTTCGCGGTCGGCCCGGATCGGTGTGACGACCTCATCGCCGCCCTCGGAGAAGCCGGAACCCCGGCCGCAGCCGTTATCGGGGAGATCGTGGACGGTGCGGGGATCGAGGTGGAGTAGGGTCCCCAGTCCCCAGTCGTTGTCGACGTTGACGTTGACCGGCGGATGGTTGGCGGACCGCACGCTCATAGAATCAGCCTATGAACACCCGCAAAGCTCTCGGTATCGGCATCGGTGGCTGGGCGCTGTGGCGGATATTCGGCCCCATCACCCGGCCGAAGTCACGTGGCCCGCAGGTTCATCCTCTCCCTGTTCCGGGCCGGACCGTCTTTGTCGGCAGCAAGGAATTCCTCGTGCGAGAGACCGGGTTGCCGGACGCACCTCCCATTGTTCTCATCCACGGGTGGGTGTACGACAGCGTTGAGACGTTCTCCCGGCTCGTTCCACTTCTTGTCGATCGCTTCCGGGTGATCATGATCGACCAGCGGAACTACGGCGGGTCGAGCAGTCTCTACGAGGACTATGAGATCGAGACGGTGGCCGATGAGATCGCAGCCGTGCTCGATGTGCTCGAGGTCCGGCAGGCCACCGTCTTCGGATACTCGATGGGCGGAATGGTGACACAGGCCCTTGCCCGACGGCACCCCGGCCTTGTGGGCCGCGCCGTGTACGCAGCGACCGCCGCCAAACCGATGCGACGGCCGGTCGTCGATGCGATCGGGATGGTGCTCCTGCGCGTGTTGTGGAAGGTCGGCAATCTCGAAGGGGCCCGTCTCTCCCATGCCGTTCTACGACACGCCGGGGCCTACGGTCCCGAACATGATCGGTGGCTCTGGGACGTGATGCTGGCCCGCGACACCGAGCTCAACATGCGCGCGCTCAGAGCGATCAAGCGATTCGACTCACGAAAGTGGGTGTCACAGGTTCCGGCTCCGGTGCTCGTGATCATTCCAACCCGGGATCAGATCATTCCCCCGGGTCACCAATACGAGCTGGCCGGTCTCGTGAAGGATCCCGTCGTGCTGGAGCTAGGCGGACGTCACGAAGCGATCTTCACGCACGCTGCGCATATCGCCGAGGCGGTTGTCGAATTCGTCGAGAAGGCTCAGTAGCTCTCGTCGCTCAGGTACTTGAATACCGCCAGGCCGAGGATCACGAGGATCAGAAGGAAGAAGATTTTCTTCATGGCCCCATCCTACTGAGCGGCGGGATCTCCAAACGCGATCCTGCCGTGAGGTAGCGAGTGGCGACATCGATCGCCTGTCGGATGGTTGCGTCGTGGCCACTACCGTCGCTCAGTCCGGCAGTCACGGCGGCGGCGAACAGATCGCCCGCTCCGGTGCTGTCGGCCACAGTGTGCGGCTCAGGGGTGAACCGGTGGGTGGTGCCGTCGGGTTGGTAGACGATCACCGGGCGGGGGCCGTCGGTTACGACTACCCGGGGCCCGGTGGCGGCCGCGGCGATTGCTTCGCCGGGGTCGGGATGCTCTTCGGCCGACCACAGCAGCATTGACAACCCGGCCGTTTCCGGTCCGGTCCGATCGGTTCCCACCAGCGGTATCGAGCGGGCGGCGGCCTCGGCGATGATGGTTGCGCCTGCCGCTGCGCTGTAGCGGTCCACCATGACGGCGTCGATGCCACCCCAGTCGGTCACCGGCCGCCAGGTGACCGCCGAATAGTCGCTTCCAATGATGGTGCGCTCGCCGTCGGGAGTGACGATGATCCCGTTGGCGGCCGTCACTCCGCCGGCCTCGATGTAGTCGTCGGGCAGGCGGATCCCTCGCCGGGAGAATTCCTCGGCCGCCCAGCGTCCGAGCGGGTCATCGCCGACGGTGTTACCACTCGCGACCACGTCGTATCCCCACCCGGCCAACGCCACGGCTACATTCCCGCCCCCACCCGCCGCCGCCACGACCGTCAACGAGTCTGCCGGGATGTCCTCGCCGGCCGTCGGTAGCCGGGGGACGGTGAACACAATGTCGGGAACCAGCGACCCATACACGAGGATGCTCATCTGATGAATCTAGGGTTGCTGGTTGCTGGTTGCCCCTCGTCTCTCGCACCGAACAGGGACGGAGCCCGGTTCCTGCTCAGAGCTCATGGCTCATGGCTCTCCGCGAGTCGCTTGATTTCGAGCATCATCTTGCGGCTCATCACAAAGCTGATCACCTCGATAGGGAAGCGTCCAAATGCAAGGCGGCTCTTCCAATCCGGGGTGTGGTCGTAGCGTCCCCTCGTTAGGAACCGGCTGCCCCCATCGGGACCAGGATTGACGACGAACTGCCAGGTTGACATCCCCCAGCTCTCCTCAGAGCCAATGTCGGCGGGTGACCCGAAGAGCACGAGAGCATTGGGCGGGTTCACGATCTTGATCGGCATCGGCGGCGCCGTCGGATGCAGGTAGATGTCATCGTCGACCATGGGACGCTGATGATCGGGGAGGATCGCGGTCGTGTTGGTGATCTTGCAGCCGGCCAGGTTCTCGAGGGTTTGATACGTGTAGAAACCGCCGCGGCCCTGTCCTATCTGGGCGATCCAGGGCCAGACGGCCTCCGGCGGTGCATTGATGCCCATGCCCAGGGTGTACGACCACTTTGGCTTGGGCACGAGCTCATCGCCCGGGAGCGAATCTGTTGCCTCTGTGGCGACCGTGCCCCACCGCAGCCGCTTCCGTCCGATGACCGGCGTTGCCAGGACGTGCCACACGATGAGGGCGATGCCCTCCAACGCAGCGACAACCCCAACCCCGGGGGAGGGGGTCGTGGGCGTGCCCCGTCGATTCGCTGCCATGGCGCCTCCTCGATGGCCTCTCCCACCATCGTGCCGGGGGCGGGGAGAACCGCCAGGGGCCAGAGGTCCCAATCGCCCGCTGCCCGCTGCCCGCTGCCCGCTTCAGATCCGCTTCGTTTCCCGTTACCCGGTGCCCGGATAATCTGCCGGCGATCGGAGACAAGGGACGCTCGCCTACTGCTTACTGCTTGCTGCCTACTGCATCGTGCCCAAAGAGAACGGGCCCCCGGTTGGGGGCCCGTTCTGTCTCAGAGCTCATGGCTCATGGCTGGGTTACTTGGCGATGACTCCGTGGACGCCTGCGACTGGGGTCCAGCCGGCGGTGCCCCACACGTAGGAGGCGTCGGCGGGGCCGGTTACGAGGCTGTTCTTGAGATACACGGTGGTATCTGAGCCCCGGAACACGCCCGGTGTGTCGACCAGGTCCCGGTCCCAGTCTCCGATGGTGAACTCATCACCGGGGATCCCGAAGAACAGTTCCCCATCGGTGGGTGCCAACCCCATGCTGGTGTCGTTTGTGTAGTAGGCGAAGCTGTTGGATTGGCGGTACACGATGACTGAGTCTTCACCGTCTCCGTCCAGATCAGCTCCGTAGGCGATATCGGTGGGGAGACCGAACCAGAACTCGAGGTCGGCGACCACCGTGGCGTTGGTATTGGCCAGGTAGATCTTGCCGTTCCGGCTGATTCCAAGGCTGTCGTCCCCGTCACCGTCCCAGTCACCCCAGAACACCTGGTCACCGGGGATCCCGTAGAAGAAGTCGAACTCGGCGACGCCTACCCCACCGTTGGCCGGGAGGGTGTCGGTCAGATAGGCGAACCCGTTGGAGGGCCGGTACATGCCGGGGGTGTCGAATCCGTCTCCGTCCCAGTCCCCGAACAAGGGGACATCACCGGGATTGCCATAGAAGAACGTGTAGTCATCATTGCCCGGCACCCGAATGTGCCACAAGCCATTGGGCTCGACCAGCACGACGTCATCGGCCATCACCGGTGAGAGCGCCTCGATGGCACCAACATCACAGGCGGGACCATCCGGGCGAGTCGCCCCGATCTGATCAACGGCCAGGCCACACGCACCACCCGCATCAATCGCATCCGACCCCACCATGAGGGCGTGATGCTCGGTGGACTCACCGTTGAAGCCAAGGGCACCCAACATCGGATCCGACAGGGCCGGCAGGTCGGTCAGATCGCCCGTGTACACACACGGCGAAGCCGTCGAGCCGACCAGGTTGTAGCCACCGCTCGTCAAGATGCCAGAGCACTCCTGGCCTGCGTTGCCGAGGTTGCCGGACAGGATGGTGCCCGTGACGGTTACGCCCGGGTCTCCGATGACCCGGAGGCCACCGCCTTCACCGGCGGCCCCGGCGTCGTTGGTAGTGATAGTGGCGTGGTCCACGGTCAGGACGCCCGAGGTCAGGATGCCGCCACCCTGTGCAACCGCCACGTTGGCGCTCACGGTCGAGTTGGCGATGTTGAGGGTTCCGGCGTTCGAGAATCCTGCACCGGCATTGGCCGTGTTGCGAGTGATCGACGACTGCTCGATATCGGCCGTGGCGGTGAGCGTGACGGAGATGCCGCCACCTTCCGTTGTGGCTGCGTTCGAGTCGACGGTTGAGCCCGTCACGGTCAGGGTTGCCCCGGTACCGTCGAGGGCGATGCCGCCACCCGACGTGGTAGCCGAGTTGCCGGCGATGTTGCTGTCGGTCACCGTCATGGTTCCCGACGTCCGTATGCCGCCGCCACCGCCGGTCGCAACGTTGCCGGTGATGGTGGCGCCGCTCACCGTGCCCGCAGCATCGGCGTTGCGGATACCGGCCGCACCCTCGGCGGACGTGTTGCCCGAGACCTCGGTGTCGGTCACGGTCAGCTGCGCCTTGACGGTATCGGCGGGAAAGCCGAAGTTGTAGATTCCGGCACCGCCCGCCGGCTCGCCGGCCGTGAGGCCCGTGGCGGTGTTTCCTGAGACGAGCGAGTCCACGAACACGGCCGTGCTCCCGGTGTCTCCGGCTCCGTTGTTGAGGACGCCGCCGGCATGCTCGGCCTCGTTGCCGGTGATCTCGGAGTTCGTGACCGTGAGGGTCCCGCCCGAGATGTTCTGGATACCGCCACCGCCGACGCTGGCGGTGTTGTCGGTGACGAATGAGCCGGTGACGTTGAGCGTGCCATCGTTCCAGATGCCGGCGCCGTTGGCGGCGCTGTTCAGCGTGACCGTTGTGTCGATGAGGTTGAGGATTCCGTTGGTCTGGATCCCGCCGCCGTCTCCCAGGCTGTTGAGGCCGCCGGTGACGGTCAGATCCTGCAAGGTCACATCGCCGCCGGCGGTAATGTCGAGAACCGGGGCTCCGTCGACGCTATTGCCGTCGAGAGTTGCGCCGGCTGCCGTCGCCGCGCGAATGGTGAGCGCTTTTCCGACGGTGAAGTTGCCGGTGCAAGTGGTTGCGTCGGCAACGATGATGGTGTCGCCGGCGGTAGCCGCGTCGATTGCGACCTGAAGATCCTGCGTTCCGCAATCAACGTTGATGTCGGCTGCGAGGGCGCTTCCCGTTGGAAACAAGATGAGTGCGAACATGGTCATCAAGGCGGTGAGTAGTGCGAGCTTCTGGCGTTTGCCTACCTGCGACATGGATCAATCTCCGTGTTGATTGGGACTCGCCGATATCGGCGAGAAGGGACTTCTTCCCCCGCCGGTCATCGTACGCGCTCGGAGCCGGTTTAATCACGCTTTTCGCGACTTTTTCAGAATGATCACCGACGTAGTCCCCGGCGCCCGGCTCCGCAGGCTCGGTAACCTGTGCCGAGCATGAACCGGTTCGCGAAGGTTGCCTGGCTAACGACGGGAGTTACCGTCTTTGTCGTCCTGTGGGGCGCGATCGTTCGCGCCACCGGATCGGGCGCCGGGTGCGGCAACAATTGGCCGACCTGCAACGGCGAGGTGCTGCCGCTGAGCGGCTCGGCCGAGACGGCTATCGAGTTTGTTCACCGCATCACGAGCGCCGGGCTCGGCCTCCTCATTCTCTACCTCCTGGTGTTGGCGATCAGGAAGTACCCGACCGGGCATCGGGTGCAACGCGCGGCGATCGCCACGTTTGCTCTCGTAATCGTTGAGTCCCTCGTCGGGGCCGGATTGGTGCTGTTCGAACAGACCGGCGAATTCGAAGGGGTGAGCCGGGCCTATTGGCAATCCGGCCACTTCGTCAATACCTTGCTCCTGCTGGCGGCGGCCACTCTCACCGCCTGGTGGGCGTCGACCTCGCCTCCGGATCATGACGAGACTGCCACCCCGAGGGAGCGTCGGCTCATCGGAGCCGTGGGGGTCGGCATGCTCATCCTGGGTGTGAGCGGCGCCATCGCCGCCCTCGGTGACACGCTGTTCCCCGTCGATTCGTTCGTAGAGGGGCTCGAGCGGGAGTTGTCGGCTACCGGCCATATATTCGAACGCCTCCGCATCTTCCACCCGGCCATTGCCATCGGAGTCGGTTTGCTTGCGGTGTGGGTGGTCAACGAGCTGGCCGAGTCACGCCAGGGCCGGGTTGGCCGGGTCGCCCGGTTCGTGAGCCTGCTCGTGCTCGTCCAGCTCGCGCTGGGGACCGTCAACGCTCTGCTGGCCGCCCCGATCTGGATCCAGGTGATTCATCTGCTGCTGGCCGACCTGGTCTGGATGGGGCTCGTAGTCCTCGCCGCCGACGTGCTGGCAACCCGCCGGGTTGGTGCAACCACATGAGCGCTCCCGGAGTGACGATCACCGATCCGCGGGCGGTTCCGACGACGGTGCTCGGCCGCATCGGCGCGTACGTGGCACTCACCAAGCCGCGCATCATCGAACTCCTGCTCGTCACGACCCTGCCGGCCATGATCCTCGCCGAACGCTCGTGGCCGGGCACCTGGCTGGTGATAGCGACCCTCATCGGCGGCACCATGTCGGCCGGTGGCGCCAACGCCATCAACAACGTGATCGACCGGGATATCGACCAGGTCATGCACCGCACGGCCCACCGGCCGATGGCGAGACACAAGGTTCCCCCGATGCACGCGCTCGTATTCGGGGTTGTCCTCGGCATCGGAGGGTTCGTGTGGCTGTGGGTCATGGCCAATCTCCTCGCCGCCGTCCTGTCCACGGCGGCGCTTCTGTTCTACGTGTTCGTCTACACGTTGTGGCTCAAGCGATCGTCTACCCAGAACATCGTGATCGGAGGCGCGGCCGGGGCGGTGCCGGTGCTGGTCGGCTGGGCGGCCGTGACCGGCTCCCTGGCGGTGGCCCCGTGGATCATGTTCGCCATCATCTTCTTCTGGACGCCCCCTCACTTCTGGGCGCTCTCACTCCGCTACCAGGAGGACTATGCCCGCGCCGGCATCCCGATGCTCCCGGTTGTCGTCGGTGTGGAGGCGACCCTTCAGAGCATCTTCCTCTACAGCGTCCAGTTGGTGGCACTGACCCTCGTCCTCTACCCGGCCGGAAACATGAGCCCCGTCTACCTCGTGTCGGCGGTAGTCCTCGGTGCCGCCTTTCTGATCGGAGCCTGGCGCCTGCGGTCCCACTCCGACGAAGCGATGCGGTTCTTCGGCTACTCGAACGTGTATCTCACGCTGCTCTTCGGAGCCATCGCTATCGATGGGCTGTTCTTTTAGGAGGTCAACGGTCAACCGTCGACGGTCAACGGCCAGCAACGGCGCGTCGTCAGGATCGGAGTCCCAGATTCTGGACCGGGTTCGAGGGTCGAAGGACGAGGGACGAGGGATGACCGGAGCGGTATTGTGGAATTGCTGATAGAGTCCCTCCCACATTGAGCACGTCCACCTATTTCCGCTTCTTCTTTGCCGGGCACCAGTCCGGGTAGAGGTCGCGCGACACACAACCACTACCCGGAGCGAGGCTCCGGGTTTTTGCATTCCGGGGCCGGCAAGGAGAACCGATGGAAATGAAAGCGCACCGCAACGGCGAGGGTGAGACCTCCGTCACGGTCGGCAATGCTCTGATCGGGGCAGGCGCCTTCACGGTCATCGCCGGCCCTTGTGCGGTGGAGTCCGAGGCTCAGATCATGGAGGCGGCTGCGTTCATCGCAGAAGGGGGCGCCGCCATCCTTCGAGGCGGCGCCTTCAAGATTCGCCGTTCGCCATACGACTTCCAGGGCCTCGGGGCAGAAGGACTCCGCTACCTGCGCAAAGCCGGTGATGCGTACGACCTCCCGGTCGTGAGTGAGGTGACGGAGCCCGACGACGTCGGGATCGTCGCCGAGCACGTCGACATGGTCCAGGTAGGCGCCTCCAACATGCAGAACTTCGTTCTGTTGCGGGCGGTCGGCCAGACCGAGCGGCCCGTCCTCCTCAAGCGGGGCCCGTCGGCCACGATCGACGAGTGGTTGATGGCCGCCGAGTACATCCTCAACGAGGGCAACATGAACGTCGTGCTGGGTGAGCAGGGCATTCGGACGTTCGACACCCGCACCACCAGCACACTCGACATCAGCTCGGTCCCCGTCGTCAAGCAGCTGAGCCACCTCCCGGTCATCATCGATCCCTCCCACGCCTCAGGAGCGAGCGCCATCGTTGCTCCGCTGGCACTGGCCGGCCGGGCCGCCGGTGCCGATGGGCTGATGGTGGAAGTCCATCCCACTCCCGACGATGCGCTCACCGACGGTCCGCACCAGCTCGATCGTGACGAGTATCTGGCCCTCATGCATGCGCTCGGCATTGTCCGGCTGCGGGCCGACATCGACCTTGTCGACCGCGAGATCGTGCGTCTGCTGGCCCGGCGTGTGAAACGGGCCGTCGAGATCGCCCAGATCAAAGTTGAAGAAGACATCCCCCTGCGGTCACCCGACCGGGAAGTGGACCTCCTTGCCGACGTCCGCGAAGAAGCCGAACGCCTCGGGCTCGACCCGAAGGTGGTGCATCGCTTGTTCGAAGAGGTGCTCGATTACTCGCGGTATGAGCAGCGACGGGCGGTAGGAGTAGAGGAAGAAGGGGACCCGGGGCTGTAGAGAGTTCCAGGTTCCTAGTTCCTGGTTCCTAGTTCCTAGTTCCTAGTTCCTAGCCAGAACGGGAATCGCTGCTTGCTGCTCGTCGCTCGCCGCTCGCCTCGTCCTTCGTCCCTCGTCCTTCGTCCCTCGTCCTTCGTCCCTTGTCCTTCGTCCCTCGTCCCTGGCGAGAACGCGGGATCGCTTTGTCGAAGTCGAAGTCGAAGTCGAAGTCGAAGTCGAAGTGGAAGTCGAAGTCGTCAAGTACTGGTGACTGGCGACCGGTGACTCTCAGGTAGCTTGTTGCCATGGAGCCCAGTTCTACGCCGCCGACGAAGAGTGCCAGGGTCCGGCTGGCAACGCGCCAAACCACGAAAGCGGTCACGACCAGGGTCGATGCGTTTCTCTCTGCCAAGGGCCCCCGGTTTCGTGCGCTCGCCCTGACACATGCCTTCAATGCGGCCGGTGACACGCTCGTGGCCGTTGCCCTCGCCGACGTGTTGTTCCTCACCCCCGACCCGAGTGAGGCGCGCGGCAACGTGGTGCTCTACCTGGCCGTGACGCTGGCGCCGTTTGCCGTCATCGGGCCGTTCCTGGGTGGCCTGTTTGCACGGTTTCCGATCGCCTACCGGCGCGGCCTCGGCGTCGCCTCGGCTCTGCGAGCCGTCGTGGCGATTCTCATGGTCCTGAATCTCAACAGCGATATCGTCCTGTTCCCGCTCGCCTTCTTCATGCTCGTGTTCTCTCGTGCCCACGGAATCAGCCGGAATTCGCTCTTGCCGGTGGCGCTCGAAGGACCACATGAATTGGTCGCCGCCAACGCCAGGATGGCCAAGATCGGGGTGGTGTCGGGAGCGGCTGCGGCCGTGATCGGTGGAGGGTTGGCGACCGGGCTGGGTGCGATCTCCGAAGACGTCGGCAGCCGGGCCGCGCTGTTCATCTCGGTGCTCGCCTTTGCGATCTCAGCGATAGCCGCCCAGGGGGTTCCGTACCCGCCCAAGCCGGAGTTGCAGGGAGTGCGGCGGGGCCTTCTCCGGGTGGCTCGCTCGGTGCGTCTGGCACAGCTCGCCACGGCCGGGGTGCGGTTCATAAACGGGTTTCTCTTATTCCTGCTCGCCTTTGCGTTTCGGGATGAACAGGCCGGGCTGCTCGACTTCGGGTTCCTGCTCGGCGCAGCCGGCGCCGGGTATTTGCTGGGGGCCGTTGTGGCTGCCTGGCTAGAGCGGATCCTGCGCGAGGAGCCGATGGTGGTGGCCGCTCTCGCCATCGAAGCGGCGGCCGCGTTCATCGCGGCGCAGTCGTTTGGTCTCGTCGCCGGTGCAGCGCTTGCGGCCGCGGCCGGCTTCGCGTGGGGCGTGGCCAAGCTTGCGTTCGACGGACTGCTGCAGCGGTCGGTATCTCACGATGACCGTGGGCGAGCCTTCGTCCGCGCCGAGACGCTCTTCCAGCTTGCCTGGGTGTTCGGCGCCCTCATTCCCACCGCTATCGCGCTTCCCGCATCCGGGGGGCTGGCAGCGGCCGGGATTCTCGCTCTCGGAGCCCAGACGCTGTACGTGGCCGGTCTCATCCGACCCCGAACCTCCACCCCTTCTGCCGGGCCCGCGACCTAGGCTCTCTGCCGTGCGCCCCATTTCTTTTCTCTCCGACTTCGGCCTGACCGACGAGTTCGTCGGCGTTGTGCACGGTGTCGTTGCCCGCATCGAACCCGAGCTCAGGGTGATTGATGTCACCCACGGCATCGAGCGCGGCAATGTGCGAGCCGGAGCCCTTGCGCTGCTGCGAGCGATCCAATATCTCCCCGAGGGGGTTGCCCTCGTCGTGGTGGACCCGGGGGTCGGTACGAGTCGACGCCCGATCGCGGCCGAGACGGCGTGGGGCCATTTCGTCGGTCCAGACAACGGTGTCCTGGCTCCTGCGGTGGCGATGATGGGCGGAGCATCGGCCATTGTTGCCCTCGAAGACGAACGCTTCCGGGTCCCGTCGCTCGGCGGGGCCACGTTTGACGGCAGGGATGTGTTTGCTCCCGCCGCGGCAGTCCTCGCAGCCGGGCAGGCTGCGATCACCGATCTCGGGCCGGTGCTGGAAGACGACTCGCTGACACCGCTGCTGTTGCCGCTCGTCGAACCGGAAGGCGAGGGGATACGCGGCGAGGTCTGGTGGCTCGACCAATACGGCAACTGCCAGACCAACGTGTCTCCGGAGGATCTCGAAGCTCTCGGGGTGTCGCCGGGCGACCAGGTCACGGTGCAAATCGGAGGAACCGAATACGACGTGCCGTGGCAGGTCGCTTATGGAGACGTCGAACCGGGCGAGGCCCTCCTCCACGTCGACTCATACGGTTTGATGGCCGTAGCAGTGCGGGAAGGAAGCGCTGCCGAACGGCTCAACCTCACCGCAGGCCACCCGGTCACTCTTCGAAAACTGGCCTGATTCGGGCAGTCTCAGAAGACCTGGATGATCTTGATGACCGCGCTCACCACGATGATCAGCAACAGCACAACGATGACAACGGTGGTGACGGGACGCATGGCGCAGGAAGCGTAGCTTCCTGCGCGCTACCAGCTGCCCGCGCCCCGCTTCCCGCTCAGAAGCAAGACGAGCGAAATAGGCAGCGTTGTCGACTATCGGAGCCACGGCGCTTTCGGGCGGGCAGCGGGTAGCGGGTAGCGGGCAGCCGGCGGAGCGAAGCTCAGCCTGAAACTTTGAGCCGCAACAAGGCCGGCGTGAGCTTCGCCTGTGACAGCTTGCCCTCGTCGATGACCGAGCCGTTCGGGGCGAGGACCACGGGAACCCGCGTTGAATAGGCGTCGTAGATGTCATCGTCGTCGAAGATGTCGATCTCGCGAACGTCGATGTTGAACTTCGCCGTTGCTCGCTGGAGCGTCTCGGCGCCCGTCTCGCACAGCGGACAGTTCTCTTTGGTGATGAGCTCGACGTATGGTCGATCCGCCATCATCCAACCTTCCTTCCAACCCAGGGTAGAGGGTTGGCATCTCTTGTGACGTCAGCTCGCTTGCTTTCCGGCTGCCCGGGTCAGGTAGAAGCTGCAAATCTGGAGCTCTGTCGATAGGTCGACCCGGCGCACATCGACGTTCTCCGGCTTCGACAGAACCGTGGGAGCAAAGTTGAGGATGGAGGTGATCCCGGCGTCCACCATGAGGTCGGCTACTTCCTGGGCGGACGAGGCCGGGGTGGTGATGACTCCGATTGAGAGCTGCCGTTCCTTCACGGCATGCTCGAAGCCCGACATTGGTTCGATGGTCCGGCCGCCCGTCTTCTTTCCTATCTTGTCCGGGTCAGCGTCGAAGATTCCCAGCACGGCGAACCCCCGCTCTCCGAATCCTCCGTATTTGGCGAGGGCCTTACCGAGGTTGCCCATGCCGACGATGCACACGGCCCAGTCTTTGGTTAGGCCTAACTCCCGGCTGATCTGATAGACGAGGTGGTCGACGTCGTAGCCGACGCCACGGGTGCCGTAGGAACCGAGAAACGACAGATCCTTGCGGACCTTGGCCGAGTTGACGCGAGCGAGCTGGGCGAGCGTCTCCGAGGAGATCGTCTCGGGTCCGTACTCAGTCAGGCACCGAAGGTAGATCGGAAGCCGCTGCACTGTGGCCGGGGGGATGCCTTTCACCTGGCCCTAAAGCCTAGGCCCGGTCAGGCCGGGTCGGAATCCACCTGCTCGAACCGATTCAGGGCCACGAGAAACATGATGCAGAGAATCGCCGACCCCACGGTGAAGCTGATCGCCACTATCCGAACCTCGAAGAAATTGAGTCCGTCGATGATGGCCGGCCGGGGGCCGCGAGGAGCGTAGATGACGAACAGGAGACTGTTGAGAGTCGTCCAGCCGAACAGGGCCACCCCGGAGATGAGGAATCCGAGCTTCTTGCCGAGGTTCGTGTAGACGAGGAGATAGACGCTTCCATAGAAGACGAGGACCGAGCCGATGGTGACGAACAGGCCGCGAAATACGACTGACTCGGGGAGCGTGATATCGATCAATCGAGACTCCTCTCGAACTCGACGATGAGCCGAATGTCGGCCTCAGAGAGCACGGCACCGAACCCGGGCATCCATCCGCGTCCGATGCCGTTCACGCCGTAGGCCTGTCCGTTGACCGAGCCGTTCACGATGAAGTCGTACTGGTCTTCGGCATCCGGGAACTGGACGATGGAGCGGCCGTCTCGCAATGATGGTCCGAGCGCTCCTGAGCCGGGCTCGAGGGTGGCGAGTGGCCCGGCCGAGTAGCCGGCTGTGTGACAGCGGGCACAGTAGGCGGAGTACAGGCCGTAGGCCCGCTCGGCCCGGGTGATGTCTCCTCCGAAGCCGTTGGCGGCCAGAGATTCGAAGTCGATGGCGTACCGCTCGGCGGCGCCGGCATCGTCGAGATTGGCGAGTGCTGCTTCGGCGGCAGTTCGGAGGCTCTCGTTGTTGGTCACGAGCGGTGTGAGTTGGGTGACCTGGCTCTCCAGCTCCTGCAGCAGGAGGTCGGCGGCGTCCGCGTCCGGGACCGGTTCACCGGTCTGGTCGCTGGTTGTGAAGGCGTTGTCGGTGTCGAGCTCGAGAATGAGCCGGTCGGCCGCCGACGTCGTGGACGGCGTCGCATCGGTGCCGACGTTGGCAAAGGCGAGCTCGGATACGCGATTCACCTGGACTTCGGCGTCGTCGGACAGGCCGTCGAGGTCGGTGTCGAGCCCGGATGTCGCCCCGGCCAGCACCTGGTCGAGATCGGCGGCTAGCCGTTCGGCCCACTCCAGGCGGTCGGGAGCGCTCACGATGGCGGCCAGTTCGCCGGTCTGCTCGGCTATGGCCGCGCTGATGGAGGCGGCCGCTCCCTCCAGGCTGGCCAGCTCGGTGCTCACGGCTGCGTCGACGGCGGTGATCGCTTCTTCCTGGGGAATCTGAATCGTCTTTAGGTACTCGATGACGAAGTCGAGTTGCTGGTCATTGAGCGGGCCGCCCGCCTCGACGCCCCACGCCGGCATCGGGCTGCCCGGCCGTCCCCAGATGAGCCAGTAGCGGACCTCTTCCTCGTCGTATCGATACAGGATGTCGTTGAGGGCGGGGGCCGCCCAGGTGACGCTCGTTCCGGTGCGCGGGTCGATGTAGTCGGCACCGCCGCCGACGCCTTCTGCGCCGTGGCAAGCGATGCAGCCAAACCCCTCCGGGTTGTCGGGTGACTGCTCCATGTAGATGAGCTCGCCGATGTGAACGGCTTCCTCTTCGAACAGGTGGACGAAGTCGGCCTGGCGGCCCGATTCTGTGAGGAAGTAGACCGGCAGGGCAATGGCGAGGAGGGCGGAGGAGAAGAGGGCGGCTGTGAGCGTCTTGGTGAGGCGGGTCGTCTCGAGGTCCTCGTCGGTGAGGTACGGCGCCAGGTTGGGCGGAATCTCCCGGCCCGGGCGGGGGCGGCGCCCGCTGTTGACGAGGTAGGCGAGACCGGCCAGCAGAAAGGCGATGGCGATGACAACGGCGATCGGTCCGAGGCTCACAGGCAGTTCACTCCCTGCGGATACGGGACGGTCTTCGTCTTGGCGCGAGGAGTGTCGCGCACCGAGCCGGTGTTGATGATGAGGCGACCACTCACAACCTCTAGCGTGAACCGGTCGAGGTTGCGAGGGGCGGGCCCGTCTTCGTACTCCCCGGCCGCGTTGTACTTGGAGCCGTGGCACGGGCACTCAAAGCCCTGCGACGAGGAACACCACGGAACCCGGCATCCAAGGTGAACGCACTTCTGGAACAGGCCGGTCAGTCCGTCGACGACTACGTCGATGCCGTCGAAGTCGGTCTGGGAGAGGAGGCTCTCGTCGAACGGCACTACGTACGTCTTGGCTTCCGCCACATAGAACGGCTCGATGGAACCGTCGGGCTGAAAGATGGCGTCCTTGATCTCTCCGATGTCGCCGGCATCGATCTTCCCCCCGAATCCCCCGCTCAGCTTCGGCCAGAGGAAGGCGAGTGAGGTGATGCCGAAGAAAGCGAGAAATGCGCCAAAGGAGACGCCGGTGGCCCGGTTGAG
>SHLN01000200.1 GCA_004283105.1 Acidimicrobiia bacterium | reverse complement strand
CCAACGACCGATCGGCGGCGGCTACCAGCAGTGCCACGAGAGCCAGGAGCAGGCCGAGCGTGAGGGAGGTGGCACGGTCCGACAGCTGGGTTGAGAAGATCACCCTCGTGATGGTGTCGAAGCGCATGAGCGACACGGCTCCGAAGTCGCTCAAGCCGTATAGGAAGACAAGCAGAGAGCCGGCCAGGATCGAGGGACGGATCTGCGGCAGAACGATCTTGCGAACCGCCCTCCACGACGAGTCCCCCAGTAGGCGGGCCGCGTCTTCGATAGAGGGCGCGGTGCTCGAGAGCCGCGCTTGAACCGGCAAATAGACGTAGGGATAGGTGAGGAGGGTGAGAACCGCCAGCGCCCCCCAGAACCCTCCCAGGCGCGGAACGAACTCAACGAGGGCACCGTCGCCGAATGCGGCCAGGACGGCAGTCGCCCCGACAAAGGACGGAATCACCAACGGGAGCGCGAGCGCCCAGCGCCACACCGAGCGGCCGGGCAAGTCGGTGCGGGCTACCAGCACGGCCAGGGTCGTTCCCAGGATGCCGGCGAGGAGGGCGGTAGCCGTCGCGATCAACAGCGAGTTGGCCAGGGGACGAAGGGCTCCCTCACTCAGAAGAATGGAACTGAAGTCGGCGCCCAGCGAGAGCGTCCTGACGACTAGATACCCGGCCGGGAACAGGAACAACAGCCCGATGATTGCGGTGACCGCGCTCAGGCCGCTGCGACGGACAGGACTAGGGGGCTTCGAGACCACTTGCCGCGATCAACTCCCTGGTGCGCTCGAGTCCCCCACCCAGGTCATCGAAGTCGTACGTGGCGGCCTCGAGCTCAGCGAGGGGAGGAAGCCCCGCTGCGGGAGCGACGCCGGAAGCAAGCGGATACTCGAGCGTCTCCTCACTGAAGAAGCTCTGGGCCGACTCTCCCAACAGGAATTCGATGAGGTCGAGAGCCGGGCCGCTCTGGGCACTGGATTCGAGTATCCCGGCGGCCGTCGCGATGAGCAGCGATCCGACGTCGCCCTCGGCAAAGAAGTGATTCCGAGACGACACGTCGGGGTCCTCGGTCAAGGCTCGAAGGTTGTAGTAGTGATTCACGAGCCCGAGCGGGACTTCGCCGCGACCGACCGCCTGGACGATGGCCGTGTTGTTTGCATACGTCTTGGCGCCGTTGCTCTCCAGACCCTCGAGCCACGCCAGCGTGGCATCGTCGCCGTGAATGTCTCGCATGGCGGTCACGAAATCCTGGAACGAACCGTTTCCGGGGGCGACCCCGATCCGGTCTGCGAAGCGTTCGTCGGTCAAGTCGAAGACGGATGCGGGTAACGAGTCCGGCGCTACGAGGTCGCTGTTGTACACGAGTACCCTGATCCGTCCCGACAGGCCGACCCAGTGGCCGGCCCCATTCCTGAACTCGCGAGACACCATGTCCAGGACCGCCTCGTTCAGTGACCCGAGCAACCCCGCCTCCACGAGAAACCCGACCGCGCCCGGGCTCTGGGAGATGAACACGTCGGCAGGGCTGCGGTCGCCCTCCTCGGAAATGAGCAGCGCAAGCTCGGCCGAGCTCCCGTATTTGACGGCCACGTCAATCCCGGTTTGAGCCGTGAACTCGTCGAGAAGCGGGCCGATGAGATTCTCGGTTCGTCCCGAGTAGACGGTGATCGACGCCTCACCGCTGCTGCAGGCACCGGCAACGACCGACAGCACCAGGGCGAACGCGAGCCGGCGGCTAGCCAGCTTCAATGCCGACCAACTCGGGCTGCATGGAACTGAACGCCACCACCTTCGGGCCCGCATAGCTGACGGACACATCATCACCGGGTCGGAATCTCGGGGCGGCCATGGCACGGACTTGCACGCTGGTGGCTTCGAACTCCACGGAGTAGGCAGTGTCATGTCCGTAGAACTCGACGCCCGTTACCCGACCGCCCCCGCCGGTGCCGATGTGCAGGTGCTCCGGGCGAACCGCTAACCGGCACGGCCCCGATGTGGGAGTTGCCAGCGGGATCGAACCGAAGATCGTATCGGCAACATCTCCGGCCCCCAGGCCCGACACGAGATTGGCTTCTCCGACGAAGCCGGCAAGCCAGGCCGAGGCCGGGCGTTCGTACACCTCTGTCGGTGTGCCCTGCTGAATGATGCGACCGGACCGCATGACCGCCACCTCGTCGCCGACCACGAACGCTTCCTCCTGGTCGTGCGTTACGAAGACCGCGGTCATTCCCACCTCACGCATGAGGGTGGCGACCTCCGACCGGAGCTTGACGCGGAATTCCGTGTCGAGATTCGAGAAGGGCTCATCGAGCAACAGGACCCGCGGCCGCGGGGCAAGAGCGCGAGCGACAGCCACCCGCTGTGCCTGTCCGCCGGAGAGTTCACTCGGGTATCGAGCCCCCAGGTTGCTGAGACCGACGAGTTCGAGGGCCTCGGCCGCACGCCCCCGGGCGATGTCCTCGGCCCTCAGGCCGTATGCGACGTTCTTGTCGACCGTGAGGTGGGGGAAGAGAGCCCAATCCTGGAAGACCATGCCCACTCTGCGCTGCTCGGCTGGTACATGAACTCCCGGGCCTGTGAGCGTGTCGCCGGCCAGAGAGATCGTTCCCGCATCGGCGGCTTCGAGTCCGGTCAGCAACCGGAGCAGCGTTGTCTTGCCACATCCGCTGGGACCCAGCAAGGCAAGCGTTTTGCCCTCCTCGACCGTGAACGAAGCATCCTCCACGACGCGCTCATCGCCAAACTGTTTCGTGAGCCCGCTGGCTCGGAGGTAGTGGTCGTGGTGCATGCTCACCCGTATTTAGTGTTGCCTTACCAATATTGTAGGGCAACCCTAATATCAGCCGGGGAGCAGCGCTACCGAGAACTAGCCGCTGACGGCGATAGTGGCGGCAAGTCCGGCTGAGACATGGACATGACCGGTGCTCGTGTCCAGGAGGCAGCCGCCATCGTCGGACAAGGCCAGGACGGTGACGGCTGCTCCGGGCGCAATTCCCTGGCCTTCGAGGAACGAGTGGGAGGCCGGGTCGGCGTCAACTCGCACGACCTCGACGGACCGACCGACAAGCGACTCTGCCAGGGCATGGAGGCCGATCACCGCCTGGGCAACCTCCCCGTCCGACGGAATCGGCTTGCCCTGGGGGCCAACGCGTGGATCCCCGAGGAAGTGTGAGAGTTGCTCGGCAACCTCGACAGGTGTGATGTGCTCGAACTCGCAGGCGACGGCATCAGCGGCGGCCGGGGTGAGGCCGAGATGGTCTGCGAGGAACAGGGCCCACAGCCGCCGGCGCCGGAGGACGGTACGGGCAATGCCTTCACCCTGCTGAGTGAGCTCGGCGCCCTTGTAGGGCGTATAGGCGACGAGGCCCCGCTCGGCCAACTTCTTCACCATCTCGTTGGCGGAAACACGCGAAACGTCCAGTGCCTCGGCCAGGGCCGGGACCGGGACCGGACCTTTGTGGCCGTCTTCGGCGGCCATGGCGATGGTTATGAGGTACATCTGTTCAGATTCGGTCGTGGAACCGGTGTCGTCCGGTGCCGCGGCGACGTGATGTGATGCAGCCATCGATGCGCTCCTTGTGTGGCCATGACGATACCCGGACTGCGCACCTTGCCTCGTCCTGCCGCATACCATTGGGCCATGCCGAGGATCCAACTGCAGCAAGCGTCGAACGTCTATCGCAACGGTGTCGTCGGCCTCGGAGCGACCGACCTCACAATCGAGCCGGGAGAGTTGGTCGCCGTGGTCGGGCCGTCCGGCTCGGGCAAGACCAGCCTGGTGCGGCTCATCGCCGGCCTCGATCGTCCGACGACCGGGACCGTCCGCTTTGACGGCGACGTCGTCAACGATCTAGCCGCCAATCGGCGTGGCGTCGGTCTCGTGGTGGCCCAGGGCGCCCTCTACGAGCACATGACGACCTCGGACAACATTCGCTTTCCTCTCAAGGTAACCGGCGTGCAGGAACCTGAGCAGACCGAGCGCACCGATGAAGAAGCCGGGAGATTCGGCATTCGCCGACTGCTGGGACGAAAGCCTCGCAGCCTCTCGGCCGGCGAGCGTCAGCTGGTGGCGACCGGTCGGGCCACCGTTCGCGACCCGGCGGTGCTGCTCTTCGATGAGGCCCTGGCCGGTGTCGATCCCCATCTTCGCCGCCAGATCCGCGCCGAATTCCGCAAGCTGCACGATGGGACCCATACCATCGTCTACGCCACCAATGAGCAGGATGAAGCCATGGTCCTGGCCGATCGCCTGGTGGTGCTGGATGCCGGCGTCGTTCAACAGGTCGGCCGGCCGATCGATATCTACAACGAGCCGGTCAACGTGTTCGTGGCCGAGTTTCTCGGCTCCCCCGGCATGAACATCGTCCCGGCCACCTCCGCCGGCGATCGTCTCGTCATCGGAACCGACGAAATCGCCGGCGCCCCGCCCACGCCGCCGACCGACCGGCTCCTGGTCGGGATCCGCCCGGAACACGTTCACCTCGCCGAACCGGGCGAGGCGTTTGAGCGCTGCCTCCATACCCGGGTGATCGGCGTCGAGCAGCTGGGCTCGGTGCGAATCGCCCATGTTGCGTTCGGTACTCCCGATTCGGGATCGCTCGACTTCGCAGTGCGGGTCCGGGCCGCCCGTCCGCTCGCGGTCGGGGATTCGGTCGAGATGGCAATCGACGTCGACCGGATCGTCTATTTCGATGGTGACTCCGGCCTGCGCCTCTGAACACTCTGCCCCCGGGCCGGCCGGGCTACAGAACCCCTGCTCAGATGACGATTAGACGGTATGAACCGAAGAGTCAGCCTCGCCATCCTGGCACTGGTTCTCGCCGCCTGTGCCCAGGTCACCGTCGAGACGACGACTCTGTCTGACCGGTCGCTCCCCCCGGCTACAGCCGGCCCGGACCCCGCCGACCC
>SHLN01000330.1 GCA_004283105.1 Acidimicrobiia bacterium | reverse complement strand
CGGCCGTGATATCAGACACGACGTAGTAGTTGTCCGCACCACCGAAGACGTCGTCGTCGTGGGGAACCCGTTCCCACTCCCGGCCGTCCGGAGATGTCCAGAAGGCGGCCACCCAGCCCGGATCGCTCGTCTCTCCGCTGATGACGTTGTAGGCCGTGGTCCCCGCTGCGACCCAGCCGTCGGCGCTGCCCACCACCGTGTTCATGATCTCGCCTAGTCCGTCCGGCCGGTACTCGTTCAGCAGCGATGGCACGCTTGCCAGCTCCCAGTCCATGAGACCGGCCGACTCGGCCAAGGTCGTCGGAGTGGTTGTGGCCGTCGTAGAAGGGGTGGTTGTGGCCGGCGGCAGGCTGGTAGTGGGCGATGGGAGGGTGGTCGAAACTACCGGCCTGGTAATGACGGGCGGCTCGATGTCCTCGCCGCCTCTGAGGAGGATGGCAAATCCGCCGACCAGTGCCAGAGCGATAGCGGCGGTCGCGACGATCCAGGCCCATCGACGTGCTCTCCCATCGACCGGCAACTGCCACCGGGTTCGGCGGCGGGGCAGGGCCGGTGCTTCTGCGACCCTGGCCTCGAGCTCGGCCCAGTCGAGGGTGGCTGGCGCCGGCTCCACCAGGGAGTCGTAAACGGCCCGGAAGACCTCGCTGTGCATATCAACGGCCATCGAGCGCCCTCCTCAGGTGTCGACGAGCCAGATGGAGGTACCGGCCCACCGTGCCGGGGCTGCATCCCATGAGATCCGCAGTCTCGGCGATCGAGCATCCATTCCAGTAGGTCAGATAGGTGGCAGCCCGTTGCCGGGGTGGGAGCGCCAGGACTGCCTGTCGAACGTCACCGTCCAGGGCCAGGGACTCAGGCGAGTTGCCGAGCACTGGTCGCGACTGGGCGGCTGCCGCATGGGCGAGCGCGTCTCGCCCATGACGACTCCTCAGATGAGACCGGGCTTCGTTGAGCACCGCCTTGTACAAGTACGGCCGGGCATCTCTCAGCTCGGCCAACGGTTGGCGGCCCATGATGCGGATCATGACGGTTGACAGGACGTCCTCGGCCGAGTCCCGGCCCACGATGGCCGCGGCGAACCGGACGAGCTCATCTCTCAATGCCTCATAGATAGCGGCATCGGAGCTCTGGGCGGCCTCGACCGTGCTCACGCCATTACCACGCTTCCCGGTGGCATTCTCTTGCACGCCTTGTCTGCATCGAGCGTGTGGGACACATCGAGTGGTGGGAAGGGCCGAAGTACCCGAACCGGTTGAATGGAGCTGGCGGTGGGGATCGAACCCACGACCTGCTGCTTACAAGGCAGCTGCTCTACCACTGAGCTACGCCAGCAAAAAACGGTCGACGGTCAACGGTCAACAGTCGACAGCCAGAATAGATGGCGCGGCTGGGGTCTGGGGTCTGGGGACCGGGGTCTGATTCCTCGCGCGGTGCGCGCGATTATCTTGGCTCAAATCCCACTGCCCGCGCGACCGCTGCTTTACCCTCTCCACGATGCTTACCGATCGTGAGAAATCGGTCCTCGAATTCGAGGG
>SHLN01000022.1 GCA_004283105.1 Acidimicrobiia bacterium | reverse complement strand
GTGTGCCACTCGTTGATGGTGGTGTCGAACTGAACGCCGGGATCGGCGCACGCCCAGGCGGCTTCGGCGATCTGGTGCCACAGGTCGCGGGCCTTGAGCTTCTTCATGACGTCGCCGTCCTTGCGGGAGGTCAGCGCCCACATCTCGTCGTTGACGACGGCTTTGATAAATTCGGTGGGGATGCGCACCGAATTGTTCGAGTTCTGGCCGGACACCGTCTGGTAGGCCTCGCCGTTGAAGTCCGAGTCGTAGCCGGAAGCGATGAGCGCCCGGACCTTGTTCTCCTCTTCCATCTTCCAGCTGATGAACTCCTCGATGTCGGGGTGATCGAGGTCGAGGATGACCATCTTGGCTGCCCGGCGGGTCGTGCCGCCCGATTTGATGGCGCCGGCGGCCCGGTCGCCGATCTTGAGGAACGACATGATGCCGGAGCTGCGGCCACCGCCGGAGAGGCGTTCGCCTTCACCGCGGATCTTCGAGAAGTTGGTGCCGGTGCCGGATCCGAACTTGAACAGGCGCGCCTCGCGCAGCCAGAGGTCCATGATGCCGCCTTCGTTGACGAGATCGTCTTCCACTGCCTGGATGAAGCAGGCGTGGGGGGCGGGGCGGGTGTATGAATCGTCGGAGAGCACCGACTCTCCGGTATCGGGGTCGACGTACCAGAAGCCCTGCGCCGGGCCGGTCAGGCCGTAGGCGAGGTTGAGGCCGGTGTTGAACCACTGCGGGGAGTTCGGTGAGGCGATCTGGTGGACGAGCATGTAGGCGAGCTCGTCCTGGAATGCCTGAGCGTCGTCGGCTGAGGCGAAGTAGCCGTTGTCCTCACCCCAGGCGCGCCAGGTGGCGGCGAGGCGGCCGATGGTCTGGCGAGCGGAGCGCTCGGGTCCCAGTTGCGGGTTGCCGTCATCGTCGAGGATCGCAACGCCCTCGTCGTCGAACTGGGGGACGCCCGCCTTGCGGAAGTACTTGGAGACGATGATGTCGGTGGCGACCTGGGACCAGGAAGCCGGCACTTCGGCGCCGATCATTTCGAAGACGACCGAACCGTCGGGATTGGTGATGCGCGAGTCGCGGCGCTCCCACTCGAGGGTCTCGAACGGATCCTGACCAGCTCTGGTGAATCGCCGGGGGATCCTCATGCCGTTCCGCAGTGCCGCATCTGTCATCTATTCGCTCCTCAAATCGTCTTTTTTGGCGTACTACCGGCCGCTCGGCCGCCGGTAGTTCCTCTTCTGTTGCCGGGGGGACTTAGCCCACCGTCCCCCCTAACCACAAGATGTAGTGGTGCGGTTGGCGAGCTACCACATCATCTTGGGATGGACCCGCGATCATAATCACAGGGGTGTAGTTACGTCAAGCGTATTACACGTATGTGACACAAAACGCGAAAGAAAGCCTTGTCGCGCCGGGGAAGAGCGGGTCGGGGAGGTGAAATCCACCCTACGACGCGTCCCCGAGGTCGCGGAAACGAGGAAGGGTGAGGCGCGAAAAGAAGGTCAATTAGTCGCTCGTCCCTCGTCGCTCGTCCCTCGTCCTTCGTCCTTTGTCTCTTTTCACGAAGGGAGCGGTTTGGCCCTACCGCTTGATCCCTGGCTGTGTTCAAACTCGAAGCGACGAGCACACGAAGGAGGGCCGGATGGAAGAGACGGATGCACCCGGCACTGGGGTCGATGAGGAGACGCAGCTTCGAAAGAGGCTATTCGAGTTGGACACCGCCATGGACGCGATCCGCACCGACCCGGACGCAGCCTCGGAGCTTGGGGTCCTGGCGGCCGAGCGCGACGCCGTCATGGTCCGCATACGGGACCTCGATCCTGCCGACGCGGAGCTCGGCTACCAGCGCAATGAGGAGCCGTTCAGCAAGGTCCAGCATGACGGCAGGTTCATCCCGAGCCCGAGCGAGACCGGTGCCTCTGGCCTCTGATCGAGACCTCCGACCTCTCGTGATGTGATTCTGGCCGATGGCCGATGGCCGATGGCCGATGGCCGATGGCCGATGACCGGTCACTTGTCTGGACCGTTGACCGTTGACCGTTGACCGGTTCTTTCTGGGCCGGCGACCGGTGACCGGTGACCGGTGACGGCAACGCCGCCGGCGTTGCCTCTGGCGTTGCTTCTAGAACAGCTGTTGCTGAGCTTCGGGCCGCCGGTAGCGGGGCTCGGTGATCTCGGGGATCGTGTCCATGAACGCCCAGCTCTTGCGGTGAATGGGGCTCGGGCCGAGAGAGGCCAGGCCGGCGACGTGATGGGGTCCGTTGTAGCCCTTGTTGTTCTCGAAGTTGTAGCCGGGGAAGCGGATCGCCATCCGCCGCATGAACCGGTCCCGGGTTACCTTGGCGAGAATCGAGGCGGACGCCACCGACAGGCAGACGGCATCACCCTTGACGATCTTCTTGGTCTGACCGACCGAGCCGCCGACGAAGTCCCAGTTGCCGTCGATGATGGCAACGTCGGGCGTGACCCCGAGTCCGGCGATGGCACGGCGGGCAGCGATCTTCTGGGCATCCGACATGCCGAAGCGATCGCACTCCCAGTGCGAGGCATGTCCGACCGACCAGGCTTCCACCCAACCGGCGATGCGCTCGAAGAGGGCCTCGCGTTCGTCCTCCCGCAGCATCTTGGAGTCCCGGACCTTGTAGATGCGGCGATCCTTGGGGACCACTGCTGCCCCGACGCTGATCGGCCCGGCCCATGAGCCTCGACCGACTTCGTCCACGCCGACCACGATGTCGAGGCCCTGCTCCCACAGCTCCCGCTCGAAGTGCAGGCCGGGGGACTTGCGTCTGATGGCTTTGCGCAGTTTGGGAACAGTGGCCGTGGTCACGCTGGCGAGCGTACCAGTCCGTTGCCTATTCTCGGCCAATGCGGTCGCCAGCGAACTATCGAGTATGAACGCCCCCGTTGTCGGCGCGGGAGTGATCGGGCTCACCTCAGCGAGCCGGCTCCGGGAGGCGGGCTTCGATGCCGGCATCGTCGCCCGGGAGCTGCCGGTTGATACCGTCGCCTCGTCGGTGGCGGGGGCGATTTGGTACCCGTATGGTTCCGCGGCCGATGCCCGCGAAGCAGCCTGGGGTCGGTGCTCGCTCGAGGTCTTCACCGACTCGGTCGGTGCTGGACTCCCCGGAGTGGTGCTCATGGACATGGTCGATCTACTCGCCGAACCGGGGCCCGATCCCTGGTGGGCCGATCCCGCCCGCGGCTTCCGTCGCTGCGGACCAGCCGACCTGCGAGCCGGGTATGTGGACGGCTATGTCCAGGAGACGGTCGTCATCGATGTGGTCCCTCACCTCTGGTACCTCGCCGAGCGATACGTCGAACTGGGTGGCCGCATTGAGCACCAGCCGGTCGACTCCCTGCACGACGTCATCGACTCCGACCGCCTGGTCGTGAACTGCTCGGGAGTTGGCGCTGGGGTGCTGGCACATGACGAGCGGGTTGAACCGGTGCGCGGCCAGGTGGTTCGGATGGGTGGCGTTCGGATCGATCGGGTGACGATGATCCATGAGGGCCCACTCGCCTACGCCTACGTCATGCCGCACGGAGACGAGGCGGTACTCGGCGGAACCCGGGAGCGGGGCGAGTGGGATCGAACGCCCGATGACGCGGTCACCGAACAGCTCATAGAGAAGGCGGTGCTGCTGGAACCGGCGCTGGCCCACGCCGAGGTGGTTGCGGTCAAAGTTGGGTTGCGGCCCGGCCGTGACCGGGTGCGCCTCGAGCACGAACCGGTCTCCGGCACGCCCGGCATCGTGCACAACTACGGCCACGATGGAAACGGATGGTCGCTGTCGTGGGGGTGTGCCGACGAGGTCGTGCGGCTGGCTACCCGGACGGCCGGGTAATCTCGCCCGATGTATAGAGGCTTCATCCGCTGGGTCGGTGACCGGCCGTGGTTCCGGCCGATCGCACGGTGGGTGCTTCCTCCCGTCGACCGTGCCCTGCTTCGAGCCGGGGGTTGGCGGGCAACGCCCTTTCCGACGCTGCTGCTGACCACCGCCGGACACCGGTCGGGCGAACCGCATCACGCGCCCCTCTACTACCTGGAGGATGACGGGTTCGTCGTCATTGCCTCCAACTACGGGAACCACGAGCCCGACTGGTCACGCAATCTCAGCGTGATGGGAGCCTGCACGCTCAAGGTCGGACGGACTGAGATGACGGCTCGTGCCGAGCGGGTAACGGATGATCGATGGAGCGGGTATCTCAACCGGTTTGCCGAGTTCTATCCGCCCTATCGCGACTACGTGGCCCGTGCCGGTCGGGACATCCCGATGTGGAGGTTGGTGCCCGCACCGGCCGAGCGCTAACTCGCCTCGATCTTCCTCGACGCCTCATTGACCGGTTGCACGGCAATCGGCTCGACCGCCCGCTCCATCTCGAGACGATGGCGGCGGCGGGCCCGTACCCCAAGCAGGAGCATGGCAACGGCCGATAAGAACGCCACCGTCCCGGCGACAACGAGCGAAGCAGTGGTGGCCGCCGAGTACTCCGCCATCGCCAGGCCGAGCACGGCGAACGAACCGAGGAAGAGGAAGACGATCGCCGCATACAGGTGACGACGCGGAGCGGGTGGCGGCGCATACGGGACGACGAGCAGCGCACGTTGTTCTCTGTCCAGCATGGAACTCCCTCGGTCACGGTCAGATTGCCAACGACCGGGTGTCGACCCAAGCTCATCGAGTTCATTTCTTTCGCGACCTGCCTGAGACCCATCGCTCCTCTACCATCGGAGTGTGAAAGTCACAGTCATCGGAGCCGGAAGCTGGGGTACAACGGTCGCATCGGTTGCGACGGAGGCCGCCGACGTGGTGCTGTGGGCGCGGCGACCCGATCTGGCCGAAGCGATCAACTCAACCGGTCTCAACGAGGACTATCTGCCCGGCTTCGCCCTGCCGCCAGGATTGCGGGCCACCGCCGATCTGGGTGACGCCCTCGATGGCGCCGATGTGGTGGTGATGGGAGTTCCGTCACATGGCTTCCGCCGGGTCCTGGAAGAGGCGGGCCCCGACATCGACCCGCGCACCCCGATCATCAGCCTCACCAAGGGCCTCGAAGCAGGTTCGAACATGCGCATGACCGAAGTCGTCGCCGATGTGCTGCCCGACCACGACCCGGCCGGGATCGGAGTCCTCACCGGTCCCAACCTTGCGCGTGAGGTGATGGAGGGCCAGCCGGCCGCCTCGGTGGTGAGCGTGCCCGATGAGGAGATCGCGACCGTTCTCCAATCGACGTTCATGACACCGGCGTTGCGGGTGTACTCGAATACCGATGTCATCGGGTGTGAGATGGCCGGATCGCTCAAGAACGTCATGGCCCTCGCCGCCGGCATGGCACACGGGCTCGAGTACGGCGACAACTCGATGGCCACGCTCATCACCCGGGCGCTCGCCGAACTCAGTCGACTCGGCCGGGCGATGGGGGGGAATCCCGCTACGTTCGCCGGCCTGGCCGGGATGGGCGACCTCATTGCCACCTGCATCAGTCCGCTGTCGCGCAACCAGCGGGTCGGGGTCGCCCTCGGGCAGGGCAATTCGCTCGACGACATCATCTCCGAGATGAACATGGTGGCCGAGGGCGTGAAGACCACGCCGGTGGTCGTTGCCCTCGCTGCCGAACACGATGTTGAGATGCCCATCGCCACTCAGGTCGACCGCGTGCTGGCCGGCCAGCCGGTTAGCCAGATGCTCACCGAGCTCATGGGACGGCCGCCGAAGTCAGAGGGAGCCTGACGGCTCCTCGCTGCTCGCTGCTCGCTTCTCGCTACTCGTTCGCGATAGCAATGTGGCCGGTGGCCGGGGGAGCAGAGAACCACCCTCGCGGGGGATGACAGGAGGCCCCGGGTCCGAGATGATGTGGGCATTGAATCGGTAGGAGCGTGAAATGTTGACCCTGGTTTTGTGGATCCTCTTGGCAGTGTTGTCGCTGCCGCTCGCCATCCTGGCGCTGGTGTTGTGGCCGATCGTGTGGCTCATCTCGCTGCCGTTGCGGCTCGTCGGGATCACCCTCAAGGGCGTGTTCGACCTGATCGGTGCCATCATCGCCCTTCCCGCCCGCCTCCTCCGCGGCCCCCAGCGCTGACCGTTCGGCTCGGGTCTTGGGACGAGGGACGAGGGACGAAGGACGTGGGATATCATCCTCCCCAGTTACCCAGGAGTTAGAGAATTGCGATTGACCAATCAGAAGCAGCGGATAGAGGCGCTGCGCCGGATCCCGGTATTGGCCGGGCTCAGCCGGGCCATGCTCGGAGACCTTGCTCATAGGACCGAAGACGTTGAAGTTCCGGCGGGTGCCTACCTGACCCGCCAGGGCGCACTCGGGACCGAGGCATACGTGGTTCTCGACGGCAGCTTCGCCGTCCGGCGCCACACCCGTACGGTCGCCAACCGCAAGAAGGGCGATGTGTTTGGCGAGATGTCCCTCATCGACGGCATGCCGCGCGGAGCCAACGTCGTGGCCGAGAAGGACTCGCACGTTCTCGTGGTCCACAAGAAGGACTTCGAGACGCTGCTCGCGACCCCCCGGGTGGCCAAGCGGGTGATGCGCGAGCTTGCTACCCGTCTCCAGGACGCCGACGACAGCATCTTCGGGTAGAGCGCGGACGAGAGATTCCCGACCGGTGCAACGCGGGACGAACTAGCCGCCGCCGATGCCTCCGGGCGTTACCGCTTGCTTCACTTCACTGAGGGCGCTCAGGAGTTCGCGGCTTGCCCAGAGCAGGATGAAGAACATGATCACCAGCACCACGACGGTGAGCGCCCACCGGATGCGGTATCGCATGAGTTGCTTGGGATCTTCGACGTAGGTGAGCGGCAGGACGGCGACCGGACCGTCGTCGGGGGCGGGTCGGCGCGATGGGCGACGGATCGACGGACGACGGACCACGCGAGATTTCGGCTCAGGCTCTGACGCGGCGGCTACGAAGGCCGGCACGCTGTCGGGTGCCTGTGCGGACTCCTCGTCTGCCGCGGGAGTGACAGACACCGGATCCTCGTCGATGAGCGGTATCGGGACCTCATCCGGCTCCACCGCGGCCTCGAGCTCGGGGTCCTCGATGTCGGCCGCCTCGAGAGGTAGCTCGCCGACGGGGTCCGCGATTGACTCGTCGGGAACGGGGACCTCCTCGGCCATCCGGACCGCGGCCACCGGCTCATCTATGTCGGACTCTTCCGTGAGCGGCTCCTCGGGCTCGGTCGGTTCATCGGGCGCGGGCATGAGGTTGACCGCCGCCTCGGGGGCGCCGAGCGTGACCCCTGCCATCTTGGCCAGGTCCTCGGCGGGCACTTCGAGAAGGCCGGCCAGAGCCACGAGGTTCTCGGGCTTGGGACGCGAATCGCCATTCGACCAGTTCGACACGGTGATGGGCGACACGCCCAATCGGGAGGCGACATCGCCCAGGGTGAGGTCGAGCTCACGCCGTCTCGAGGTTATGAAATCTGGGAACGAGGTACCCGTCACTGTCTGTCCTTGCCGTGGACGGTCAGAATAGGCTCACCCGTCCGATAGGCCACGATCTTCCGGGTACCGGAACATCTCGAGGTCGACGGTTGATCCTGACGCAACGTCTCCGGTTCCGACGGGGACGACCGCCAGTGCGTCGGCCGACGCCAGTGCAGACAGAACGTTTGAGTCCTGGCCGCCACTCGGTCGGGCGTGGGGGGTGCTGTCTTCCCAGCTCACGGCCACCCGAACGAACACCGTCTTCTCTGGATTGGTGGAGAGCGGTTCCTCGATTACTCCGGTCAATCGGGGACGGAATGTCTGGGGAGACCCCATCATGTGGAGAAGGGCCGGACGCACGAACTGCTCAAAGGCCACGAAGACCGAAACCGGATTGCCCGGCAGTCCGAACAACGGTGTGCCATCGATCATGCCGAAGGCAAATGGCTTGCCCGGTTGCATGGCAACCTGCCAGAACTCGATGCCGCCCAGCTCGGTGAGCACGGCCTTCACGAGGTCGTACTCGCCCATCGAGACGCCTCCCGAGGTGACGATGGCGTCGGCCTGTTCCGCAGCCGAGGCCAGGGCGTTTCTCAGCTCGCTCGCATCATCGCCGACCGTTCCCAGATCGAGCACCGTGACGCCGAGCTCGGCGAGCACGGTGGCGAGCACGAGGCCGTTCGTACCCCGGATCTGTCCGGGTTGCAGGTCTTCGGTGGCGTAATCGACGAGCTCGTCACCGGTCGACAGCACGGCGACTACCGGCCGGCGTCGAACGACCGGGTGGGCGGCGCCGACGGAGGCGAGCACGCCGAGGTGATTGGCTCGGAGGCGGGTGCTTGCTGAAACGACGGTGCTGCCGGCCGCGATGTCACCCCCGGCCAGGCGAACGGAGGTCCCCGATGCGACGCCTTCGAGAATCTCGACGGACCCCTCGGCCGGTACCGTGTCCTCGACTCTCACGACGGCATCGGCGCCGGCCGGGAGCGGGGCGCCGGTCATGATCTTGATCGCCTCGCCCTGGCCGATGGTGCGGCTCGGGACGCTGCCGGCCGGCACATCCTCGATGACCACCAGCGTGGCCGGTGTGACGGATACATCCGCGGACCTGACGGCGTAGCCGTCCATGGCCGAGTTGTTGAACGGAGGAATGTTGTGCGGGGCGACGACGTCGGCCGCGAGCACGAGCCCGAGGCACTCTGCCAGTGGGGTCGCAACCTCCGCTAGGGGCGGGACCGTTTCGAGGACCTGTCGTTGAGCATCGGCAAGCGGGCGCATGGGGAGAACGCTACTCGCTACTCGCTGCTCGCCTCTCGCCTGCCGCGCTGGAACCCACAGGAGGAGTCATGCCGGAGCGAAGCTCCGGCCAAGCTCCGCGAAGCGGAGCCGCGGAGGCGGACGGGAATCGAACCCGCCAAGGAACTTTCGCCCCTTCACCGGTTTTGAAGACCGGGGAGCCCACCAGGCACTCAGACGCCTCCCTGGGGGAGGGTGAAGGGTAATCCGTTGCCCGTTGCCACCCGCGATGTCCTTCATCTTCTGACTGCCGCCTGTCTCCGATCCAGTCAGAACGAGGGACAAGGGACGAGGGGCGAGGGACGATCTCCACTGCATAGCGTGCTGTAGTCCGCTACCCTGTGCGTTGATGGCTATGCCTCGCGCGCGGCGAGGCAACACGAGCGGAGACTTCCCCAACATGTTCCGGACACTTGTTCGCTTTGTGGCGACCGTCGGCTCTATCGGCCTGGTCGTTGTGTTGCTCGGTGCATTCGCCGATCCGGGCGAGACCGGCGGCATGTCCACCGAACGAGGCGGGGTCCAATCGGGGTCGAACACCGCGGACGCCCGGCTGTTCGTGCCCCCGACCACCCTCGCCGAGCAGGCAGCGACGGCCTCGGAGCCGGTCGGGTCCGACTCGACGGCCGCCGACGCCTCGGCCACGCCGTCGACCATTGCCGCTGGTACCCGGGCCGCTGATACGCCGGCGTCGCCATCGTCGGTGACTACGAACACGACCGCGACGACCACGACCACGACTACCGCCGTCGGTCAGGCTCCGGGTCCCGGTCCATCGCCTTCCCCAACGTCGACGACCACGACCACGATCACGGCCGCTCCGGCTTCGACGCCGACCACGACAACAACCACCACGGCCCAGCCGGTGAGTTCGGGATCGGGGATGTTCCTGTGGGACACGGCCTGGCAGATCGCCGCCAAATCCAATGAGTCGGCCATCAACCAGTACGTGGGCAGATTGGCCTCAGCCAGCGGGGCGGGCGGTGCCAACGTCACCGGATTCTGGTTCTCGGTCGTCAACATCAATCAGGACATCAACACGCCAAACGGATTCGGGCACACCTTCGGGAGCTTCTCGAATCCGAATCCCGACTACCTCGACTACGTGGAAATGGTCATATCGAAGGCGGCCGGCCGGGGGCTCCGGGTAGGCATCGTCGTCGCCTGGGACGGCCCCAACCAGTTCTCGGTTGACTCCGGCAAGCTCAACGGCAACAACGCCTACGACTACGGGCACGCCATCGCCTCGCAATGGACCAGGTCTGAATTCGGGGGCCGGTGGGCGATCTCGGCCTGGATCATGGGCGGCGATACCACCAGGGACAGCGGTGGCGAGCACGGCGGAGTGTGGGCGGAAGTCGTGCGCGGCATCAAAGCCGCCGAGGCAGAGAACGGCTTCGGAGGAGCGCCCGTCCTCCTCCATACCGCACCCGGTCAGCACCTCCACTACACGGGGGCGTCCTGGCTCAGCGCACACGCACCGCAGACCGGTCATTGCGCCGATCGGAGCACGGCCGTCAACTGGATGAACGAGCTCCGCAACACCGGGGCCAGGGTCTGGGGCAACGGTGAGATGCGGTACGAGGACATCACCTGGAGCTGCAACGGCAACCGGCCGATCTCCGCCGACGACGTGCTCGGCGATGCCATCGCCATGGCCAACCTCGGGTACATGGCGAACTTCGTGTACGGGCACGATGACCGGTGGAACTCGAGCTGGCCGGGGGCGGCGGCCATGGGCTCTGGCGGGTCGGTCAGCGAGGGGCTGCAGCGGATCCTCGACGAGCCGGGTCTCATCAGGTCTCGATAGTCTCGGGCTGGTGAAGCCCGAGACCTATCAACGATTCACAGAGCACGTTCGATCCTGGGCCGTCGCAGATCCCGATGTCATCGGCCTCGTCGCCGTCGGGTCGATGGCCGAACGAGACAGGAGCCCCGACGAGTGGTCCGACCACGACTTCTGGGTCGTGGCCGGCGCCGAAGCGGTTGCGGCCATCCGGGATGACCCGTCCTGGCTGCCAGACGACGACAGGATCATCCTTGTGTACGACGAAACCGAGCACGGTCGCAACGTCATCTACGACGACGGCCACCTCATTGAGTTCGCCGTGTTTGCGCACGAGGAGCTCGAGATCACCCGGGCCAATGACTACCGGGTCCTGGTCGACAAGGCCGATCTCGAAACGAGAATGGCCGCCATTGTCCGGGCCTCGGCCCGGCACGATGTCGATGAGGCCACGATCTTCGGCCGCTTCGTAGGCCAGATGGTGATCGGCCTCACCCGCTACGGGCGCGGTGAGTTGTTGAGCGCCGACAGCATGATTCGCAAGTGGGCGCTCGAGAACCTGCTCACCCTGATCGGCCGCATCCTTCCACCCGAGACCGACACCCGACTGGACAACCTGGATCCGCGCCGCCGGTTCGAGGCCGCCTTTCCCGTCTTGGGTGAGCGCCTCAACGATGCCGCCACGCTGTCAGGGGCGGCGGCCGTCATGATCGACATCGCCGAGGAGCACCTGGCCGGCGTTCCCTCGAACACCGAGGCGGTGCGCGCCACGCTCCGCAACCTCCTTGCGCGAGCGGCGAGGGCCCACGATCCGGATAATTAGGCTCCGGCTGGGAGGTGGCCGTGTCAGATAACAACCTCGTGCTCGAAGCCAGTGGTCTCCACAAGTCCTTCAAGGACCTCCATGCGGTGAAGGGTGTCTCGTTCCATATTGCGACCGGGGAGACGTACGGGCTGCTTGGTCCAAACGGGGCCGGAAAGACGACGACTATCTCCATGGTGACGGGCTTGCTGGAACGCGACGGCGGTGAGGTCGTCGTCGACGGACGGGAGATCTCGACAACGTCGACCGAGGCGAAGCGAGCCATCGGCTACGTTCCGCAGGACATTGCCATCTATCCGGACCTGACGGCTCGCGAGAACCTCTCCTTCTTCGGACGGCTCTATGGGATGAGCGCCAAGCCGTTGCGCGGGCGAGTGGACGAGGTCCTCGACATCATCGGCCTGTCCGATCGAGCCGACGACAGGTCCGAAGAGTTCTCCGGGGGCATGAAGCGGCGGCTCAACATCGGCATTGGGCTCCTGCACGGCCCGCGGCTGTTGATGTTGGACGAGCCAACGGTCGGGGTCGATCCGCAGAGCCGCAATGCCATTCTCGAAAGCGTCGAGCGCCTGAGCGTCGAAGGCATGGCCGTGCTCTACACAACCCACTACATGGAGGAGGCTGAACGGCTCTGCGACCGAGTGGGGATCATCGACGAGGGCGAAATCAAGGCCGAGGGGACGAGGGCCGAACTGGTGAGCATGGTCGGGCAACGGGACAAGGTCCGCCTCTCGGCCACCGGCCACCTCGACGCTGCCGTCGAGGCGGTCCGGGCGATCCCGGGGGTGCACGACGCCTCGACTCGCGAGGATGGGATCGATTTGCTCGTTGATGGAGCCGACCGGGCGCTCCCATCCATTCTGCAGGCCGTGGCGGCGGCCGAGACATCGGTCTCGTCCGTGGCGGTGGATGAGCCAAACCTGGAGGCGGTGTTCCTCCACCTGACGGGGAAGGCGTTGCGCGACTAACGATGGCTGCGGTGCAGATCGCTCTCAAGGACCTCAAGCAGCGAGTACGGGATCGAAGCGCGTTTCTGTGGGGAATTGTCGCACCCCTCGGATTGGCGGCCATCTTCAGCATGTTGTTCGGACCGATCGCGGACTTCGATGTGTCGTTCGCCGTTGCCGACCTCGACGGGGGAACGGTGGCCTCCGCCTTCGTGGACCAGCTCGAAGACCTCGAGGCGGACGGGACGATCACGCTCGAGGTCGCTGACGACGCCGCCTCGGCCGAAGACCTGGTCGAGGACGGATCGGTGGACGCTGCGTTCGTCATTCCGGTTGGCTTCACCGACGCGGTGAGTGCCGGCGCAACGGTGGAGGTCGGGGTCATCGGCAATGTCGACCAGGCGATTGGAACTCAGGTGGCGCGGTCGGTCGCAGCCGGGTTCGCAGGAGAGATCAACACGGTCGGCGCAGCTGCCTGCACGGTTCTGACCGCCCGGGATGAGTCGTGCCTGGGATCACCGTCACTCGGCTCACTGGCGGCCACCGCCCTGGCCGAGCCTGCCTTCACGGAGAGCCCGGTGACGCTCGCCGGAAGCCCGGCCGCCAGCAAGGAGCTGTCCTCCGAAACGTTCTACTCGGCCGCCATGGCAATCCTGTTCTTATTCCTGACCGTCCAGTTCGGTGTGCTCGGCCTGCTCGAGGAACGCCAGAACGGCACAATGCTGCGGCTGCTGGCCGCTCCGATTTCGGCCCGGTCGATAGTGGCCGGCAAGGCGCTCACGTCGTTCGTCCTCGGTCTGGTGAGTATGACGGTGCTCGTCGTGGGTACGACCCTGCTACTGGGGGCCGAGTGGGGGAACAGCCTCGGTGTGGCGGTGATGGTGCTGGCGGGAGTGATTGCTGCCATGGGGATCATGTTCGTGGTGGCTGCCTTTGCTCGCACCCCGGAACAGGCGTCCAATCTCCAGTCGATCATCGCCTTTGTGCTGGCCATGCTTGGAGGCTCCTTCTTTCCGATCGCGCAGGTGGGCGGACTCGTTGCCCAGCTCAGCTTGCTCACTCCTCACGCCTGGTTCCTCCGGGGCCTCGGAGACCTGGCGGCAGGCGGGGGAGTGGGTGCCGTCTTTCCGGCAGCCCTCTATGTGGCGTTGTTCGGCATCGTCACCGGCGGGCTTGCTCAGCTCCGGATCGGCCGGGTGTTGCAGGCATGAAGAAGGTGCTCGCCATCGGTTGGGTCAACATCGTGCGGTTCATGCGGGAGCGGGCAAACCTCTTTTTCGTCTTTGCCTTTCCGCTTCTTCTCATCCTGCTGCTCGGCGCCATGTATGGAGGCGGGTTCGACACCAAGGTCGGCGTGCTGGTTGAGGGACCGGGCGGGCCCCTGGCCGACCGGTTGGTAGCCGCCGTCGAGGACCTCGATGAGACCACGGTGGTTGCCTACGACTCGGAGCCCTCGCTGATCGACGCGGTACAGCGGGGCCGGGCAGACGGAGGTCTCGTCATCCCGTCCGGCTACGACGCGGCACTCGTTGAGGGCGGTCGTGCGGAGGTGACCTTCATCGGGCGTCCCGCCGACCAGACCGCCCAACTCCTGCAGGTGTCGGTAAGCGAGGTGCTGGCGGCCGAACTGGCGCCGGTCCGGGCGGCCCGATTTGCCGAGGTCGAGACCGGGGACAGCTTCGATGCGTTGCTGGCCCGGGCCCGGGTAGTGGTGCCGCAATCAGAGCGCGTTTCGGTCTCCTACCGCGAGGCGGGTGAGCCGATATTCGAGGGCATCGAAGAGCTCGGTGCCTTCGACCTCGGCGCCAGTCAGCAGCTCGTCCTGTTCATGTTTCTCACGTCGCTGGCCGGCAGCGCCGCTCTGATCCAATCCCGGCGCCTCGGCGTGACCCGCCGGATGCTGTCGACCCCGAGCTCAACCCTCGTCATCGTGGGAGGCGAGGCGACGGGGAGGTTTGCGGTAGCCATCATCCAGGGTGTCTACATCATGGTGGGAACGCTGCTCATCTTCGGCGTCAACTGGGGCAGTCCGCTCGGGGCCATAGCCGTGCTCATCATGTTCAGCCTCGTAGGTGCCGGGGCCGCCATGCTCATGGGCGCCCTCTTCCACAACGACCAGCAGGCGGGCGGCCTGGGCGTGCTGATTGCGCTCGGCCTCGGTGCGCTGGGCGGTTCGATGGTTCCGATCGAGATCTTCCCCGACAACATCCAGACGGTGGCGAAGTTCACGCCTCACTCCTGGGCAATCGACGCGTTTGCCGAGCTCGTCCGGCGCGACGGTTCGATTGTGGACATCCTTCCCCAGCTGGGAGTGCTCGCCGCCTTTGCCGCCGTGATGTTGCTGCTCGCCACCTGGCGATTGCAGCGAGTGCTTACGCGCTAGTTGCTGGTTGCTGGTTGCTGGTCCTTCGTCCCTTGTCCCTTGTCCCTTGTCCCTCGTCCCTTGTCCCTCGCAGAGAGCCCTGTCCGTTCAACTCAGATTTATTTTCAAAATCACTTGACATTCAAATAGATTGAACGTATAGTGAAGTTGAACGAGCCAAGAGAAGAACCCGAAGGGGGAGACATGTTCCAGACTCACACCACCGCCCAGGCCATCGCAGCCAGCTACCGCAAGCCCACCAGCTAGAGCAGAAGAGAGAGCAGCCATGATTCACGACCACACCACCGCCCGAGCCCTCACCAGCCGGTACCGGACCACCAGGCCGGCGGGCCGCAAGGCTCGCGGCAACCGGCCCCCGATCCAGTCGGCACGCCCGAACCCGGTCGGACGACCGGTTACGGCCACCTGATGGCCGCCAAGAGACAGCCCAAGAAGGCCGAAGTGCTCGAGATCAACGACCTCGAGACGATGAAGCTCCTCACCCATCCCGCCCGCCTGGCCATCATCGAGGCGCTGAGCGAGCCGCGCTCGGTCAAGGAGATCGCCGAAGTGCTCGAGGTGCCCCGCACCCGGCTCTACCACCACATCAAGCTGCTCGAGGAGCGTGGAATCCTGCGGGTGGCGTCCACCAGGAAGAAAGGGGCGCTGGAAGAGAAACTCTTCGACACAACCGCCCACTCATTCTCGCCCGGAGCCGAGCTGCTCGAGTCGGACGACCGTCCGGAGCGGGTTGAGGCAATCGTTGCGGCCGTCCTCGATTCCACGCGCGAAGACCTGCGGCGCTCGCTCCTCAAGCAGTTCGCCGAAGATCAGGAAGACGACGAACCGGAGCAGACCTCCCTCACGCGCTCCATTGCCAGGCTGAAGCCTGCCGAGGCCGAGTCGTTCATCAACGACCTGAACACGCTCATTGGGAAATACGGTCAGATGCATCCGGACTCTGAGGATTCCGAGGAAACGAAGCTATACGCCCTCACACTCGTCTTCTACCCGTCCTCACGCCAGGGGTCGTAACCGTCACCGCCTCAGACTGAGGGCGCCGAGAATTCCGACGAGGCCCGGAGTGCGACACAATGACGTCATGCTCCCGGCCGGCCTGCCATGACGACCTCGACCGATCGGTCGAACCGGATCGCCCACCTCTTGTTCGGTACCACCCTCGACAGGGTCCCCGGGCTCATTCCCGGCGTGGTGCTGGCGTCGGTCACCGTCCTCGTCGCCGCCGCCCTCGCCGAGCTGATCAACAGCGTGCTCGGCTACGACGGCCTCGTCAGCTTCATCCTCGTGGCCATTGTGCTCGGCATGCTCATCCGCAATACGGTCGGGCTGCGCGAGGTCTTCGAGCCGGGAGTGGCGTTCACCCTCAAGAAGGTCTTGCGGCTCGGCATCATCCTCCTGGGCATCAGGCTCAGCCTGCTCGATGTGCTCGAGATCGGCGGCTTCGGGATCCCGATCGTGGTGGGAGCCGTTCTCACCGGTCTATTCGTGGCCACCGCCGCCACTCGATGGCTGAACCTGTCCGATCGTCTCGGGACGCTCATCGCCATCGGGACGGGGATCTGCGGGGCTACCGCCATCGTCGCCACTGCGCCGGGGATCGGTGCCAAGGACGAAGAGGTGGCCTATGCCGTCGCCAACATCACGATCTTTGGGGTCGCGGCCATGTTCCTCTACCCGTTTCTCGGTGACCTGATCTTCGGAGGCGACATCGTCAAGGTCGGGCTCTTCATGGGCACCTCTATTCATGAGACGGCCCAGGTGGCAGGTGCCGGGCTCATCTACGACCAGTCCTTCGACATCACGGCATCGCCGAGCGGGGCCGACATCGCCGTGGTTGCCAAGCTTGTGCGCAACGTCTTGATGGTGGTCGCCATACCCGCCATCACCTATCTGTATGCCCGGCGGCGCGATGTTGTGGAAGGGGGTGCTGCCCGGGGTACCTCACTGCGACAGTTGTTCCCGGTCTTCATTCTCGGGTTCCTCGTCATGGCCGCCCTCCGCGCGATCGGTGATGGCGCGGTCGACTCGGGCGGCCGGGCGTTCGGACTGTTTGGGACGGAAACCTGGGGCGACCTCACGGGCTGGATCAAGACGTGGGCTGAATACACCCTGGCCACGGCCATGGCCGGAGTCGGCCTCGGGACCTCGATCGATCAGCTGAAGGGCCTCGGCTTCAAGCCCTTCGTCGTGGGAATCGCCGCCGCCCTGGCCGTCGGCATTGCCAGCCTCGGCCTCGTTTCGGTCTTCGGTCCGCTCATCTCGGTATAGCCGGTCAGCCGGCTTCGGCTCGCTCCTTGAGCGCCCCGTTCATGAGGTGGAATCCCTTTTCCGTGTCCTCGCCGATGAAACGCATCATCAGCCCGGCGAGGATCCCGGTGAACCGCTCCCGCTGGATGAACCGGCTCCCACCTTCGCGCGGTTCGACCCGCAGCGTGTGTCGCCCGTCGAAGATCCCCGGCATGACCAGTCGTCCGAGCCAGGTCAGTTCGGTGCCCTCCTCGAAGACCTGCACGGTCGGCTTGAAGGTCATGCCCTTCCCGCCCGGTGGCGATAGTCGTGCCTTGAGCCTTCCGCCCACCCGCTGGTCGCCTTCGATGCTGGTGATGAACGGGTTCCAGCCCGGATACGCCTCGAAGTCCATGAGTACTTCCCAGACCCGCTCCGGCGACGCATCGATGTCGATGGACGTATCAAGTGACGTCACGTTGGCCTCCCCTGCCGTAGTGGGTTGACACTAGGGGCTCTGGGGCCTGGGTCGCTCTGGAAGGGGTCCATAGCTGCTCGCTTCTCGCTACTCGCTGCTCGCCATCGGAAACATTCCCCCCGGTAC
>SHLN01000329.1 GCA_004283105.1 Acidimicrobiia bacterium | reverse complement strand
GGACTCTGTGACCACGGTTCCGGAGCCACGAACTCCGTCACCGAACGCGTCGCACGCCGTCACCGAGAAGACAACGACCAGCATGCCGGCGCCAACGCCTAGCGCTCGTGACTGCATCAGATTCCCTTTCCACGCCTCACCGCCACGGTGACGACCTCGCGTGCGGATCGAGGCCACCGCCGCGTCGAACGCGGTGTTGAACTCGTCGTCGTTGCGGTAGTACAGCCGCTCGCTCATCGCGGGGATTCTATGATGCAATCGCCGCGGTCTCCCTGGGCTCCTCGGGTGCGGCGGTCGGAGAGACTGACTCACCATGCCCCGAGCGCCCCGCACGACCGATGATCGCGACAGGCCGTGCGCCGTGGGCGGGTTGTCGCGACGACAGCTCGGGCTGCGGGCGCTCGGCCTCTCGGCTTTCTACGATCGACACACCCGCGGCGAAGTCGCGGCGACGCAGACGCTCGAGGTGGCGGTCGCGATCGCCGGCGGCGTCGTGGGGCTCTTTCTCTGGAAGATTCTCGAACCGGCCGTGGGGCTGGGATGGATCGGCGTCATCGCCGGCTACGTCCTCGTCGCGCCGGCCGTCGCCACGCTGGCGTGGCTGGTCGCCCTCGGTCCCATCCGCCGCCGCCGCTTCCGGCGCATCACGGACGTCTACCTGGCCGCCGGCCGGTGCCCTTCGTGCACATACGAGCTGGCGGGTCTTACGCCGGAGAACGACGCCTGCCTCGTTTGTCCGGAGTGCGGCGCGGCGTGGCGAAGCGAGCGGATCAGCCCGGACGCCGGTGAGCCCCCGGCGGTGGCCGGTCATTGATCGACGGTTGACGCGAGATCCCGCAGGGCGGCCGAAACGCCCGCGCGATCGTCGCAGCGGCAAAAACACAAGCACCCCCGCCTCGAACGAGACGGGGGTGCTCGGATATATCAAAGGAACAGTTGGGTAGGCCATTCGCGACACGTCGCCGTGCCGCTCTCCGCTGATCCGAAGATCGTGCGGACGAGACTGTGCTGACTACTCGGCGGAGATCGCTCTCCGACCACCGGGGGTATCGACCACGGGATGATTCCCGCGCCGGTCTGCCGAGGCAGACTTCCGGTAGGTACGACCGAGTCTAAGGAAATCCCTTAGAAAGGAGGTGATCCAGCCGCAGGTTCCCCTACGGCTACCTTGTTACGACTTAGTCCCAGTCACCAGCCTCACCGTGGGCACCACTGAATCGTGGCGACTTCGGGCGCTGCCAGCTTCCATGACTTGACGGGCGGTGTGTACAAGGCTCAGGAACGTATTCACCGTGGCGTAGCTGATCCACGATTACTAGCGATTCCAACTTCATGGAGGCGAGTTGCAGCCTCCAATCCGAACTGGGGCCGGCTTTTGCGATTTGCTCCACCTTGCGGTATTGCGTCGTTCTGTACCGGCCATTGTAGCACGTGTGCAGCCCTGGGCATAAAGGCCATGCGGACTTGACGTCATCCCCACCTTCCTCCGGTTTGACACCGGCAGTCTCGCTAGAGTCCCCGCCATTACGCGCTGGCAACTA
>SHLN01000199.1 GCA_004283105.1 Acidimicrobiia bacterium | reverse complement strand
GCGGCCGGGCTCAGCTCGCCGATGAACCGGCGGGTGACCCGTTCGGCATCCCCTTCGACGAGAGCCGTGTAGACGTAGCCGACGTCGCCGTCCAGAAGCATGGGGTCCGCCCGCCCGAAGTGCTGGTGCTGGAGGGCGTGTACGAGCTCATGAACGACGACCGATTCGACGTAGGGGTCGACCCCGGCTCCGGCCCGCACGAGGATGCGGCCTTCCTCGTAGTCGTAGAAGGCGACGCTCGTCTGCAGGAGCCGGCTTGTTGCCGCGTAGGTGTTGGTGCCGGCCGGGAGCAGTCCCAGCAGGCGCAGCCAGCTGCTCTGGAGGTCCGGGGTGATTTCGGGCGGAGCTGCCGTCAGCTCATTGACCCGCACCCGGAAAGCGGTGTCTTCGAGAATCTGGACCGGCACCGGTTCGAGGAACTCGAGCTCGCGCAGCCGGGAGACGGGTCGGGAGAGGCCTTCGAGATCGAGCTCGGTGAGGAGTCGCTCTGTCGCCCCGGGGGATCCTGTGAACGGCGTGGTGAGGGCGGTCGTCTCCGCCGGCACGGTGGATGATCCGCTACACGCCGATGTGATCACCGCCAGGACCACGATCGCGACGGTGATGGCTCGCACCGCCGACTACCCGCCCAGCAGATCCTGAATCGTGGGGCGGAGAATGTCCGGCAGGCTGGAGAGCGACTCGTTGGCCTCGGCCCGGGCGTCGGCCAACTGGTCTTTGATTGCATCGAGCTGGTCCTGCAACCGTTCGACGGCGCCCTCCAGCTGGAGGATGCGCTTTACGCCTTCCAGGTTGATGCCTGCCTGGGTGAGCGCCTGAATGGCCCTCAGCCGTTCGAGGTCCTGCTCGGAGTACCGCCGCGTGCCGCCCGGCGTTCGATACGGGGTGAGAAGCCCCCGCCGTTCGTAGATGCGCAGTGTCTGCGGATGGATCCCGGCCAGTTCGGCGGCCACCGAAATGATGTAGACGGCCTCACCCTTGCTCATGATGTCACCCCGAGGTGCGATCGCACGTCGGCCGGTTCGAGCGCCTTGAGCTCCTCGAGCAGGCGGCGGGTGTCGTCGTCCAGTTCGCCGGGAACAATCACCTCGATGGTCGCCAGCAGATCCCCGCGGGCACCCCTGGCGCCGGGCACACCCTTGCCCTTGATCCGGAAGGTCTTGCCGCTGTCGCTTCCGGCCGGGACCCGGAGGGTCACCCGTCCATCCAGCGTGGGTACGACGATGTCGGCTCCCAGTGCCGCCTCCGTGAAGGTGACCGGGATGGTGATGCGGAGGTTGTTCTTCCGGCGGGTGAACAGCGGGTGGCGCCCGACGTTGACCCGCACGTGAAGGTCACCCGGCGGGCCACCGTTGCGTCCAGGCGCGCCTTTGCCGGCTACCCGGATGGTGGCGTTGTTCTTGATGCCGGCCGGGATGCGCACCTTGATGGACCGGACCCGATTCTCGGTGCCGTTTCCGCGACAGGTGTGGCACGGGGTGGAGACGGTGCGTCCGGTCCCGTGGCAGAGATCGCAGGCCTGGCTGATCGAGAAGCGTCCCTGCCCGAGGGCGATCGACCCGCTTCCACCGCAGCGGGGGCAAGTGGTCATGGCGGTTCCCGGCTCGGCGCCGCTGCCCGAACATGTCCGGCACACGCTCGGACCATCCACCGCCACCGTGGCCGTGGTTCCGGTCACCGCTTCGGTGAAGGCGAGGTTGACCGTGCTGTAGAGATGCTCGCCCTGGATGGGGCCGGTCCCGCGACGGCCGCCGCCCCCGAACAGGTCACCGAGGCCGCCGAGGCCTCCGAACAGGTCGCCGAGGTCCTCGACCTGGAACCCCCCGCCGAAGCCACCGGCGCCGGGACCGAAGCCGCCGCCCGAGGCGTACAGCTCCTTGGCCTGGTCATATTGCGCTCGGGTCTCTTTGTCGGACAGGACGGAATAGGCGTGCGAGATTTCCTTGAACTTGTCCTCGGCCTCCTGGTTGCCGGGATTGGCGTCCGGGTGGTACTCCTGAGCAAGCTTCCGGTACGCCTTCTTGATCTCGCCGGCCGAGGCGGTCTTCGGAACGCCGAGGACGGCGTAGAAGTCCTTCTCGAACCATTCCCTATCCATCATCGCCTTCCTGGACGGGATCCTCGCCGACGGCGACGAGCGCCGCCCGGATTGTCCGTCCTCGCAGTGTGTAGCCGCGCCGCATTTCTCCGACGACGACGGGGTGCTCGGGCGTTCCGTCCATCGTCACGGCCTCGTGGACTTCGGGATCGAAGGGCTCTCCCACCGTCGGAATGGCCTCCAGTCCTTCCTGGCCGAGGGCGTCCAGGAGCTGTTGACGGGTCCCGTTCACCCCTCCGAGGAGCTTGGCCTCGCTGTCGGTGTGTGGTTCGTGTGCCACGGCCAGGTCGAAGCTGTCGAGCACCGGGAGCAGGCCGACGACGACGCGCTGGCTCGCTCGCTCGACGTTCTCGGCCATTTCGCGCTGGGTCCGCTTGCGGAAGTTTTCGAAGTCGGCGGCCACGCGGCGCAAGTCGTCGAGATACTCCTGGGCCTCGTCCTGGGGCACGGCATTCGCCCGGAAGTCGTCGAAGTCTGCCGTCACCTTCTGGAGATCCTCCAAATAGGTTCGGGCGTCGGTCCGTGCGATCGCCAGCTCTTCGAGCAGCAGGTCGCGGGCGGCAGCCGGATCGTCCGGCAGCATGCGAGCAAACTCGTCCGCGCCCTCCCCGGCTACCGGCGCCATGTCGGTGGGGCGGGTTTCGTCTGTCATTACTCGTCTTCGTCGACGATCTCGGCGTCGACGACTTCCTCATCGTCATCACCATCGGTGTCGCCTGAGTCAGCACCTTCGGCCTGTGCGGCCGCGACGGCCGCCTCGTTGATGCGCTGACCGAAGACCTGCGATGCGGCGATGACGGCGTCGGCCTTCTCGCCCAGCTCGGCAGCCTCAGCCTCTTCGTTGCCGAGCACGGCTTTCAGCTCGGTGAGCTTCACATTGATTTCGTCCTTCTCCTCGTCGGAGAGGAGCTCCTCGTGCTCTTTGAGCAGCTTCTCGGTCTGGTAGGCGACGTTGTCGGCGTTGTTGCGAGCTTCCACCGCCTCCCGGCGCTGGCGGTCTTCCTCGGCATGGGCCTCGGCGTCGGCGTTCATGCGGTCGATCTCCTCCTGAGAGAGGGCCGTGCCGCCGGTGATGGTCATCGCCTGACTCTTGCCGGTTCCGAGGTCCTTGGCGTTCACCGACACGATGCCGTTGGCATCGATATCGAACGTGACTTCGATCTGGGGAGTGCCCCGCATCGCGGGCGGGATCCCGGTCAGCTTGAACCGGCCGAGCGACTTGTTGTATTGCGCCATCTCGCGCTCGCCCTGCAGGACGTTGATCTCCACCTCGGGCTGATTGTCGGCGTCGGTTGTGAAGATCTGCGACTTGCGCGTCGGGATGGTCGTGTTGCGCTCGATCATCTTGGTGGACACGCCGCCCTTGGTCTCGATCCCCAATGTGAGGGGCGTCACGTCGAGGAGAAGGATGTCCTTGACGTCGCCTTTCAAGACGCCGGCCTGGAGTGCCGCGCCGGTGGCGACCACCTCGTCCGGGTTGACGCCCTTGTGGGGCTCCTTGCCGGTGAGCTCGTGGACGAGTTCCTGGATGGCCGGCATCCGGATGGAGCCTCCCACCATGATCACATGGTCGATATCGCCGACATCGAGACCGGCGTCCTTGATCGCCTGATGAAAGGGAGCCTTGGTCCGTTCGACGAGATCTTCGGTCAGCTTCTGAAACTCGGAACGAGATAGGTTCTTCTGGAGGTGAAGGGGACCGGCGTCCGAGGCGGTGATGAATGGGAGGTTGATCTCCGTTGCCTGGGCACTCGACAGCTCGATCTTCGCTTTCTCGGCCGCCTCCTTGAGGCGCTGGAGAGCCATGGGGTCGGCGCTCAGGTCGATGCCGTTCTCGTTCTTGAATTCGGTGACCATCCAATTCATGACTGCATCGTCCCAATCGTCACCACCCAGTTCGGTGTCGCCGGAGGTGGACTTCACCTCGAAGACTCCCTCGCCGATCTCGAGCACCGACACGTCGAAGGTGCCGCCGCCGAGGTCGTAGACGAGGATTGTCTGGTCGTGTTCTTCCTTGTCGAGCCCGTAGGCGAGGGCGGCAGCGGTCGGCTCGTTGATGATGCGGAGCACCTCGAGCCCGGCAATGGTCCCGGCTTCCTTGGTGGCCTGACGCTGGGCGTCGCCGAAATAGGCGGGGACGGTCACGACGGCCTCGGTGACCGGCTGGCCCAGGAACGCTTCGGCGTCGCGCTTGAGCTTCTGGAGGATGCGAGCAGAAATCTCCTGTGCGGTGTAGTCCTTCTCGTCGATCTTGATGCTCCAGTCGCGGCCCATGTGGCGCTTGACCGAGCGGATGGTGCGGTCCGGGTTGGTGATGGCCTGGCGTTTCGCCACCTCACCGACGAGTACCTCGCCGTTCTTCGAAAAGGCAACCACCGATGGGGTGGTGCGGTGCCCTTCGGCATTGGCGATGACGGTGGCTTCGCCGCCGTCCATAGTGGCAATGACGCTATTGGTCGTTCCCAGGTCGATTCCTACTGCGCGAGCCATGTGCTTGCTTCTCCTTCTCAGAACTCTTTAGTCGGTACAAAGAGTATAACCTGAGTCAGGTATTGTCATATTCCCTCACGACGGCTGTCGCCGCCGTGGTCAACGGTCGACAGTCAACGGTCAACGGCAACGCCTTGTAGGTTCAGGACCGTGTCTTGGGGAGAAATGCTGCCGATTATCGCCACTGTGGCTGCCGAGGATCTCGGCCGATGGTTCCCGCTGGTGCTGGCAACCCATGCTGAGGTGCGTGGATTGTCACCGGAGGAGGCGCGGGTTTTCGAGGGTGTTGCGGCCGAGCACAGCCGGACGGAGGGCTTTCGGCTCGTGGTGGCGGTCGATTCCGTGGAC
>SHLN01000328.1 GCA_004283105.1 Acidimicrobiia bacterium | reverse complement strand
ACAACTTGTGTCCGCCCACGCGCGCTTCCTGCGTGAAGCCGGTCCGGCGGGCAGGTAACAGGAACCGTGGCCGGCTCATGCCCTGGTAGGCCATCGTCGGCGAGACACCCGGTGCGAAGTGGATGGCAGGGGCGGTCCCGGTCACGATGCGGGCCTCGTCCTCCAGCGCCTCGGGCAGCCCTTCGAGCTCGTCGTCGGGATGCTCGCCCTCGTCGCTGGTGGCCGAGAGCGGCTGGGACGCCTTCGAGCCGTCCCGGTACAACGCCATCGCCTTGAGTCCGAGCTCGGCCGACAGCATGTAGCTGCCCTCGATGTCCTCGGTCGTCACCTCGTTCGGCATGTTGATCGTCTTGGAGATGGCACCGGAGATGAACGGCTGGGCGGCCGCCATCATCTTGATGTGCCCGTTGTGATGGATGAACCGCTCGCCGTACTTGCCGTTCCGGTTGGCGGTGTCGAACACCGGCAGGTGCTCGTCACGGAGATACGGGGCGCCTTCGATGGTCTGGCGACCGCACACGACGTCGTTGGCCCGCCGGATGTCATCGGCGGAGAAGCCGAGCTGGCGAAGCATGTCGAACTCGAATGACGAGTACTGCTCTTCGGTGAATCCGAGCCGCTCCATCGTCTCCTCGCCGAGCACGAACACGTTGAACGCGTGCTTGAGCTCGAAGACGCCCGAGAGGACCTCTTCGACCTTGCGGAGATCGTCGGTCGTCAAGCCCTTCGAGGTCAGGCTGGCCCGGTTCACGCCCGGCGCTCCGAGCAGCGTCATCGTTCCGACGACGTAGTCGACGATCTCGTCGATCTGGTCGGCGGTGTAACCGAGGTGACGCAACGCCGGTGCGATCGACTGGTTGGCGATCTTGAAGTAGCCGCCACCGGCCAGCTTCTTGAACTTCACGAGCGCGAAGTCGGGCTCGACTCCGGTCGTGTCACAGTCCATCTGCAGGCCGATGGTGCCGGTGGGTGCCAGCACCGTCGCCTGAGCGTTACGGAAGCCGTGCTGCTCGCCGAGGTTGAGGGCGTTGTCCCAGACCAGCTGGGCCGTCTGGAGCAAGTCGGCCGGCGCCACGTCGGCATCGATGCCCATGACGTAGTGGCTGAGGCCCTCGTACTCCTCGCGGTCGGCGTTGTAGGCCGCCTGACGGTGGTTGCGGATGACCCGCAGCATCGAATCCTTGTTCATCTCGTACTTGGCGAACGGTCCGAGCACCGAGGCCATCTCGGCCGACGTCGCATAGGAGTGGCCGGTGAGGATGGCGGTGAGGGTGCCGGCGATAGCCCGGCCCTCCTCGGAGTCGTAGGGGATGCCGCTGCGCATGAGCAGCGACCCGAGGTTGGCGTAGCCGAGCCCGAGCGTCCGGTAGTTGTAGGAGCCCTCGGCGATCTCCCTGGAGGGGAACTGCGCCATGGTGACCGAGATCTCGAGCACCATCGTCCACAGCCGGATGGCGTGGAGATACGCATCGATATCAAACGCCTGCTCCTCGTCGTCGTAGAACTTGACGAGGTTGAGGCTGGCCAGGTTGCAGGCGGTGTTGT
>SHLN01000021.1 GCA_004283105.1 Acidimicrobiia bacterium | reverse complement strand
CAAGGGACAAGGGACAAGGGACGAGCGACAAGCACGAGCGACGAGCACGAGCGACGAGCGACGAGCGACGAGCGACGAGCGACGAGCTACAGCGCGAACACCCCGTCGATGAGGCGGTCGACTGCCAGGACGATGAGAGCGGTCGAGAGCACCGCCCCGAGCGCTCTCAGGTAGCCGGCCCGGTCAAGCGACACGGCACCGACGACGACGGCGAGGCCGGCGCCGGCACCGATTGCTATAGGCCACAGCCCGGCGTCGATCGCCACCAAGATGGCGACCAGGCCGAGCTCGGGACGGAACAGGACGGGAAAGAAGACCGGCACCACCGCACCCGACCCGCCGGGCAGGTCAACCGGTGGCGCCGGAGCGCGGATTAGGTCGAGGACCCCCCTGGCAACCAGCACGAGACCAACCGCCACTCGGAAGGTCGGCCCGCTGATGTCGAGACTGGTGAGAATCCAGTCGCCGAGGGCACCGAGGACAAGAACGGCCGCCAACGTGAGGGCCGCACCCGCCGCCACCGCCTGCCGATCATCACCGAGCTCGAGCCGACGCCTCGGAGGATTGATGGTCACGCCCAGCAGCACGATGCCCAGCAACCAGCTCATGTCGTCCCCTCCAGAATCGGCAGCGTGCGAAGCAGCGCCGAGAGCGGATGCTGCTGGTCGTCCATCTGGGTGACTCCGAACTGGAACCAGGCTCCGAACGCCCGGGACGGGTCGTCGAAACCGCCCGCCTCAGTCGCGTCGATCTGGCGCTCCACGAGCAGCCCTGCCACACAGTGGGATCGCTCGGCGGCCGGTTCCGTCAACCGGGCGGCCCGTTCCTCGCGGGTGGCGACGGTCCAAAGCCCCGTTGTGCCTTCGCCGAGGGTCCCGAGGCCCGCCCCGAGGGTCTGGCGCCCGCGCGTGCGATGGGTGAACCAGGACTCAGTGCGCTGCGAGGCGTAGCGGATCTGCGGGCCGAAGATGCCGCCCAGGGTTTCGGCGTAGGCGATCTCGTCGTCCGTCAGGGGCCGCCACTCGGTTGTCTCGGCCAGCCCGTAGGCCGCCCAGTGGTCACTCACCGCCGGGAACCAGTCCTCCACCTCGTCGCGGGCCGTCGCTAGATAGTGGCCGATGAGATCGGCCGACTCACCCCAGCCCTCGCCGGGAAACAGCCGCTCGAGACGGGAGAGGGCGAAGTAGGCCTCACCGGTGAAGAACGGTGAATACACCCCGGCCACCGGCCGGTCGGTGACGGCATTCCAGCGCTCGGCGACGGCACCGTTCGTTTCGATTTGTGACTGGAGGAACCGTCCCAGGGCCCGCAACTCCTCGTCGTACCGGTCGTCGCCGGCGAGGAGACGCCGTTCTGACAAGGCGAGAGCGCCAAGGGCTGATCCGCCGATGGGAACGGTGGCGGCCCCCGGGTCCGCCATCGCCAGCCCCCCGCCGGCCTCCACGAGGCGATCGACCAACCACTTGGCACCTTCGTCTGCCGACTCGAGCGCTCCCGGGATCCCGGCAAGCGCCGCCGAGTAGAGGGAGTAGGTCACGCCCGAGTGTCGGCTGTTGTTGTATCCGCCCAGGTCCTCGTCGGCAACGGCGTCGTACCGATAGAGCCAGCGCCCGTCGGGGAGCTGGTTGACGACGAGCCACTCGACGGCAGCGGTGGCCGAGGCCCGCACCTCGTCCTCAGACACGTCCCCGCATCGCTCCGGTTGCAGGACCAGGATCCGGAGCACCACGAGGACGGCAACCCACGTGATGGCTCCGGTTCTCACCCGGCGCCCGAGCGTACTGGAGTTCTGGTGTTCGTTCACGGCTCTGCAATCTACGCTTGGCGCATGCAGAAGTGGGTCAGATGGGCGCTCGGCGCCGCAATCGTGGTGCTGGCGGCTGCCCCCGTGGTCCGCTCGCCGGCCGACGACAGCTTCCCGCTGTCGACCTATCCGATGTTCAGCCTGGCCCGTCCGCAGGAGACGACGGTGAGCTCGGCCGCCGGCTTTGATGCGGCCGGCACCCGTCTGCGCCTATCACCCCGAGTCGTCGGCGGAACCGGAGAGGTCATCCAGGCCGCAGGAACGGTCGGGCAGGCCATCGGTGCGGGAACGACCGACGACCTGTGTCGCGAGGTGCTGGCGGAGGCACCCGACGACGTCGTGGCCGTGGAGATCGTGACCGAGACCTACGACGTCATCGCCTACTTCGACGGCGATGAAGAACCGCTCGAACGTATCGTCCACTCCCGGTGCGAATCGTGAAGGACCTCTGCCACTCGTGGCTGTCCGAGGAGGCACCGGCCCGCCGCCTGGCAGTGGTTCGCATCCTCGTCGGGCTCTATGCCACCGTATTCGTCGCCATCCGGACATTCCACTGGCTGGACGTTGCCCGTCTCCCGGTGCGGCGGTTCGATCCGGTCGGGGTACTCGGAGGACTCGGTGGGCCGTTGTCGCCCTCCACGGTGGCCGGGCTCTCCGGCATGGCACTCCTGACGGCCGTGGCATTCACCCTCGGGTGGAGGTTCCGCTGGGTAGCCCCCGTGTTCGCCTCATTGCTGCTCGTCCTGACGACCCACGGCAACTCATGGGGGCAGATCCTCCATACCGAGAACCTGCTCGTCCTCCATGTCATCATCCTCGCCTTCAGTCCGGCCGATGTGGCCTTCGCAGTCGGCCGACGCCAACCGAGCGACGACACTCCCCGCCACGACTACGGGTGGGCATTGCGGATCATGACCCTGGTCGTCGTGATCGCCTACGTCATCGCCGGGCTCGCCAAGCTTCGCAACGGTGGGTTCGATTGGCTGACCGGTGACGTGCTCCGCAACCAGGTAGCCCACGACAACCTCCGCAAGATCCTTCTCGGCGACATCTACTCCCCCGTCGGCGCCTGGCTCGTGCAATTCGCCTGGCTGTTCCCACCCATGGCGATCGCCAGCGTCCTCGTGGAGTTGGGAGCGCCGGTAGCGCTCCTGGGCGATCGGTGGAAGAAGGCCTGGGCGGGAGCTGCCTGGGCGTTCCATGTCGGCGTGTTGGCATTCATGGCGATCCTCTTCCCGTACCCTATTTCCGGCATTGCCTTTGTCTCCATGCTGCCTGTTGAGCGACTGGCCGACCGGGTGATCGGATGGCGCAACCGCGCCGGCTCGGATCGACCGGTGCAGGAGAACCGGTAGCCTCGGCCCGATCGAGGAACGGATGGGTTGATGGAACGTCGGGACGTCATCGTTATCGGAGCAGGCCTGGCCGGGCTCAGTGCCGCCGCCCACCTCGCCACGGAGGGGCACCGCCCTCTTGTCCTCGAACACCATGCCGTCCCGGGAGGATTTGCCCACGAGTTCACCCGTCGCGGATTCAGGTTCGAGGTCGCCCTCCACGCTCTCGACGGGGCCGGGCCGGGCGGCTGGCTGTACGGGATGTTGAAGCCGCTCGGCGTCCTCGACCGGATCACTCTCCAGCGCCTCGAGCCGCTCTATCGCCTTCGCCTGCCGGACTTCGAGGTCACCGCCCACGCCGACGTCAACGAATACCGACAGGAGCTCGTCGACTTGTTCCCGGGCGAAGCCGAAGGCATCACCGGCTTCCTCGACGCCGTCAAACGCGTGGGCCGTGACGTGGGCGGCTTCGCCCGCGATCGGGCGACCGGTTGGAAGCCGACACCCATTGAGATGATGGAGCGCTTCCCCGACATGAGCACTGCCTTCACCCAGAGCTGGGCCGACTTCCTCTCCGCCCACGTCTCGGACGATCAGCTCAAGGCCGCTCTCTCTGCGCTCTGGGGCTACTTCGGGCTCCCGCCCAGCCGTATGAGCGCCGGACTGTTCGCCGCAGCGCTGGCCAGCTACCACCTCAACGGCGGGTACTACCCCGTTGGGGGAAGCATGGCCCTCAGCCGGGCACTGGAGGATGTCATCGTCGAGCACGGCGGATCGGTGCTTTACCGCAATACCGTCACCGACCTGGAAGTCGAAGCCGGTCGAGTGCGGGCAGTGTCAACCCACCGGGGCGAGCGCTACGAGGCCGACGTGTTCATCTCCACCGCCAGTCCGCTCGACACGATCGGATTCGCCGGGAGCGACCATTTCGACCCTGAATACGTCGAGAAGATGACGGCCGATGCTCCGGCCCTCTCCAACCTCGTCGTGTACCTGGGGGTCGAAGGCGACCTGGCGGCCGAGGGCTGGGACCACCACGAGTACTTCGTCGACGACGGCTACGACCTCGAAGCGGGATATCAGACGGTCGTGGACGGTGACTTCGGCCGGGCCGGCATGGTGATCACCAACTACACGGAGTCGGATCCGGGCTGTGCTCCCGACGGTCACAGCGTCCTCGTCTTGATGACCCTGGCCCCGTGGGACCACGCCGACGTGTGGGGAACCGGCGGCGATCTCACCGACTACTCGAACAACCCCGCCTATGTGGCGGTCAAGGAGGCGGCCGGTGCCGCCCTGATCCGGCGCGCCGATGCCCTCATCCCGGGACTCACCGAGCGCATTGTCGTTCAAGAGATTGCGACGCCACTTACGAACGTTCGGTACGGCCGCCAGCCATACGGATCGATCTACGGGCGGGAACAGACGGTCGAGAACATGTTCGCCCACCGCCGCTCGCCGCGTACCCCCATCGCCAACCTATTCCTGGCCGGCGCCTGGATCGCCGGAGGCGGCATGAGCACGGCGATGGGCTCCGGGAGAACGGCGGCAGCCCTGGCGGGGAGAGCCCTGGCCGGTTGATCTAGCCCTCCCGGTCGGAGCGAGGCCCATTCTGGCTGACGGCTGGTGGCCGAGAGCAGCGGCCGAAGGCCGCTAGAACTGCATCGCCGCCGAGGCCCAGTGGAATCCGGCACCGAAGGCCGTCAGCACCACGAGGTCGCCCGGTTGAATACGGCTCTCCCCGTACGCCTCCCACAGGCCAAGCGGAACCGTGGCCGAGCCGGTATTGCCGTAGCGATCGACGTTGACGAACACCTTGTCCTCGGACAGCCCGAGCTTGTGTCCGATCGCATCGATGATTCGCTTGTTCGCCTGGTGGGGAATGAGGAGCGCGACCTCGCCCAGGGGCCGGTCGATTCGTTCCAGTAGCTCGAGCGTGACGCTGCTCATCCGCCGCACCGCCTCACGAAACACCTCACTCCCCTTCATGTCGAGCCGCTGGTGGTCACCGGCTGCGGCCGACTCGACGGTGAAGGGATGGCGGGTCCCGCCGGTCTGGAGGGTGAGGATGTCGGCCTTGCTCCCATCGGTGCCCGAGATCACATCCACCAGGGTCGCCTTGCCGGTCCCCGGACCCATCACGATGGCCCCGGCCCCATCGCCGAACAGCACGCAGGTGGCGCGGTCCTCCCAGGAGATGAGCCGCGAGATGAGCTCGACGCCGACCACAAGGATGTTCTTGGGCTCGAAGGCGATTCGGGAACGGGCGACGTCGATGGCCTGGATCCATCCTGCGCAACCACTCCCGCCCAGATCGTAGGTGGGGATGGTCCGGCAGCCGAGGCGGTCCTGGAGAAGCGAAGCCGTGTCGGGCGTGTACAGCTCCGGCGTGTCGGTGGCCAGGATGATCTCGTCGATGTCGTCGGCTGAAAGCCCGGCGTCGCCCATCGCCCGCAGCGCAGCTTGTTCTGAGAGGTCGAGCGTCGACTGGTCGTCGGCCGCGAACCGGCGCTCTTTGATGCCGGTGCGGGTCGTGATCCACTCATCTGTCGTGTCGACGAGGGCGGACCAGTCGTCATTGGTCATGATCCGTTCCGGAACGTAGCCGCCAAATCCAAGTACTGCTGTCACCGTGCCATCTCCCCATCGCGTCGGTTCGAGCGTAGACGCTTGCGACCCTCGACCTCGACTTCGACTTCGACTTCGATTTCGACTTCGACGGAACTACATCGAGGGACCAGGGACGAAGGACGAAGGGGCGCCCAACCCGAAGCGGTGAGAACCGCGTATTCTGGAAGGAAGGGAAGGAAGGAAATGCTGACAGGTCTTCTTTCTATGGGCGCAGGTGGGTTTCTGATCTTCCTCGGGTACGACGCCTCCAGTTGCGAGAACGTCACCCTGGGGGGACGACTCCTGTTCTGCACCGGCAGCCCGACTGCCGTGGAGACCTCGAGCGGCGTGTCGGGTGCTCTCGTCGGCAGCGTCCTCATGTTCGTCGGCGTCCTACTCATCTTCGTCGGCCTCACGCGGGTCGCCCGGGGAAAGGGCCTCCGCTAGCCGACACGCTCCCCTCGCCGGGGGCAAATGACACGCCGGCGGTCATCCGCAGGCAAGAATGCAGGTATGGACTCAGCCAGGTCCGATATCGAGCAGGTACGGGTTGAGCCGACCGACAGGCCAGACGATCCGCTGCTGAAAGCACGCAAGACAGCGGAACACACCCCGTTGGCTGCACGACCGGTGACTCGCAGGCAGCGTCGAAAGACGGCGCCGCCCACTCCCGACCAGGAGGGCTGCTACTACCTCGGTTGAGGTGCTGTTACAGGCCCGTCAGGACGGCCTACTTCGTCGTCCCCGTTTCCGACCCCGCCGTAGGATCGAGCCGGTGACTTCCCCGGAACCATCCACCATCCGGTCGGTGGCCCTTCCGTCCGAGCACGGCGGCTGGAGCCTCACCCTCGAACCGGTAGTGCTCGGCCTCCTCGTCGATCCAAGCTGGGCGGGCGTCTTCATCGGAGTGGCAACCTTGCTCGCATTCCTCACGCGCACTCCACTGAAGATCGCCCTCGTCGACCGTCATCGTCGGCGGACCCTCGATCGCACGCGCATTGCCGGTCGGGTGGCCGCCGTCGAAGGAGCCGTCCTCGTCGCAGTCGCTACTCTCGCGGCCGTCCTGGCAGAGGACGTCTCGTTCCTGTGGCCCCTGCTGATCGCCGCTCCGCTGGTGGCGATCGAACTGTGGTACGACATCAGAAGCCGGAGCCGCCGCTTGATCCCCGAGCTCGCCGGAACCGTCGGCGTGGCGTCTGTGGCAGCCGCCATCGTCCTGGCGGCCGGGAGCCCCGATCGGCTGGCGGCCGGGCTGTGGTGCGTGGCCGCGGCACGCGCCATCGCGGCGGTGGCGTTCGTCCGGGTCCAGCTGCGGCGCTCCAAGGCCCAACCCCACAACCTCTGGCTGAGCGATGGATTCCAGCTGCTCGCTGTGGCCGCCGTTGGGATCGGCTGGCAGCTCGACGCCATTTCCACAGCCGGGGTGATCGCCGTCGCGGCGCTTGCCCTCGTTCATGCCGTCCTCGTCCGCCGGCCGGTGCCGGCCGTCCCCACCCTCGGCGCCCAACAAGTAGTCCTCGGGCTCGCGGTGGTCCTGACGGCAGGGCTGGGCGCGATCGCTCCGTAGGAGGCTGCTCGCTACTCGCTTCTCGCTCCTCGCTACCGGCGTCTGGGGACTGGGGACCGCTAGGTGGCTACGCCGCCCTCCCCTGCCTCCGTCCCAGGAAATACGTTCCGACGGCGAGTCCGGCGGCGCCGACGGCCGCGGTCGTGGTCCCGATCACCCGCTTGGCGGTGCGACTGAACTCGACGATCGGCCAGCCGCGGGCCCGGGCGATTCGCTCCAGCTCCCGGTCGGGATTGACGGCCACCGGATGTCCGACCAATTCGAGCATCGGGAGGTCGCTCACCGAGTCGCTGTAGCCGTAGCTCAAGGCCAGGTCGTAGCCGCGCTCGGCCGCCAGCTTGCCGATCGCCTGCGCCTTGCCGGGGCCGTAGCAGAACGGTTCGGACAGCTCGCCTGTGTATTTCCCGTCGACGATCTCCGCCACCGTGGCAATGGCGCCGGTCATCTCCAACTCGTCGGCCAGGGGCTCGACGATCTCGATGGGAGAAGCCGTCACCATGAACGTGTCCCGCCCGGCTTCGCGATGCAGTTCCAGGAAGCCCTGGGCTTCGCGCCGCACATCGTCTACGAGCCTGGGAATGACCTGGTCGCCGAGTGAACTCAGCTCCTCGACGCTGGCCCCCCGGATGGCGTCGAGGACCCGGTCGCGAACCCCGGTCGCCGAGTCGTCGGTACTGCCCGAGAATCTGAAGGCGATAGCGCTCCTGAGATCGCTGAGGAGCTGGCCGGTGGTGACCATGTCGTTCTTCCAGGCGGCACGCCCGAACGTGTAGAGGGACGAACCGCTGATGAGGGTCCGATCGAGATCGAAGAACGCGGCCGACAACCGCTCTTGAGCCATGAGTCACTCCCTTCGACTGGCATGGCCAACGGTACCGCGCCCCAAACAGGAAGAACGAGGGCGGCGTGCCCTCGTTCCTCACAGATCCCGCACAGGCGGATCAGCTATCGGATATTCACCACTGCCGCGAATGCGGACTGGGCGAACATCGCCATCGCCGTGGCAAGCGCCAGAGCGAATGTCACTACTCGTCTCATTTTGCCCCTCCTCTCGAGGCTTACTCGTTGAGGAGAAGATCGGCACGAACCGAAAAAACTACAGGTAGCGGCCTCAGAAACCACAGGTAGCGGCCGTCGATTCAGGCCGAGGAAGCCGGGCTCCTGCTGCCCCGGGTGACGACCGGCACTCCGGCGAGACGCAGGGCCTGAAGGTCGCGCCGCACCGTTCGGGCGCTTGCGCCGAGCGCGAGAGCCAACTCGGGAATGGTGGCCGCCGCCTTGTGAGCCTCCGTCTCGGCCAGCAAGCGCCGCAGACGGTGGCGGCGGCGCTCTCCCGGGTCGGCAATGGCGTCATCCTCGGGCGCTGCCACCGTCCAGTCGACGAGAACGAAATCGGCATCCTGCAAGGGCCGGCCGGTTGGCACATCGCGCCGGGCCAGGCGTACCTGCCTGGTGGTGGGATGGCGGCGGGTGACTGCTTCGACAATGGCCCGATGCTCGGGGGTCGCAAGCGCCGTCGAGCGCTGATCGGTCGTGAGGTCCTGCAGGCGCCGGGTGAGCAGCTCATGGGCGTCGCTGAACGCAGCGGATGCTGCGTCGGGCATCGCCGCCGCTTCCAGCACCAGGCCGCGCCGGTATAGAACCAGGTAGTCCTGATCGGTCCCCGGGCTCAACAACCGGACCGCCTCAGCGGTGGCCGACTGCGCTCCTGCGTCATCGCCGGCTGCCAGCTTCGCCAAGCCGGACACCGCGAGCAGTCCCGCCTCGAAGTCTGAAAGGCCGAGCTCTCGACACAGGGAGAGCGCAGCCCGGGCGGCGCTCTCGGCACCATCGTGATCACCGGCTGCCAGTCTCAGCTGAGCGTCCGAGGAGAGAAGCTGGACCTCCAGCCATCGGTTGCCGGCTCGTTCGACGGCTGCCAGGCCGTCTCGTATGTGCCCGGCGGCAGCGGTCAGGTGTCCCGCCCGCCGCTCGACGTCGGCCAGGTTGCACAGGACCTGGGCGGTGCCGTCCTCATTCCCGACCTCAACGAAGTAGTCGAGAGCCGAACGCGAATACTCGGCTGCGGTGACATCATCTCCGACGACCGAGTGGTGAATCGAGGCGGCGTTGGCTTGGACAAGGGACTCGCCCCGCCGGTTGCCCATCGACCTGAACAGGCTGATGGCCTCACCGAAGGAGGTGAGGGCTCCCGGGATTCGTCCTGCGTACCAGAGTGCGTTACCCCGGTTCGCCGTGTTGACGGCTTCCCCATGCCGGTAGCCGATCTCGCGACACAACATGACCGCCCGGTCGTAGTGAGACACCGCCTCTCCCGCATCGCCACGCTCCATCGTGATCACGCCCAGCAATCCGAGCGCTTCCGCCTCACCCCGCCGGTCGTCGGCGTCACCAAACAACTCGAGCGCTGCCTGCGCTTCGCGCTCGGCCTCCTCGTATTCCTGCACAGCGCTCAAGGCACTCCCGAGTGCCCGTCGCAGCTGTCCCTGTTGGGCGGCCGTCGTAGCCAGCGCCGCCCCCTCCCGGAGGTGGTCGACGGCTGCCGCGAGGTCTCCCGACCACAACCCGACCATGCCGAGCACGAGCCGGTCCTCACCAATGGCGGAGTCATCCCCTGCCACCGTGTCGATGGTGAGGGCCTCGGAAGCCACGCTTCTCGCCTCGTCGAACCGGTCGGTGTGGGCCGAATGCCAGGCCGCCCGGCGCAGGGCGGCTGCCCGCCGGGTGCCATCGATGTCGGCGAGCGATCGCATTTCGGCCAGGACGATGGCTTGATCGTCGCGCCTCCCGAGCACGTCGAGCACCTGCTCGTACCCGAACAAGACATCGAGTCGCTCGCCGTCCGCAAAGGAGCCGACGGCCAGCGCCGTTCGGTAGTGATTGGCTGCGGTGGCATAGGCCCGCATGGCCTGTGCCCGTTCGGCGGCCCGCAATGCGTACGGCTTGGCCGCGCCACCGAGACCGGCTGCGACGAAATGATGAGCGATCGCCTCCGAATCGGCCGGAGTCAGCCGTTCCAGGACCGCGGCCACCGCCCGGTGAAGATCGGGCCCGCCCCCTGCCAGGTCCTCGAGCACCGCCCGTCGCACCTGCTCGTGACGGAAGCGGTAGCGATTCTCGCGTTCGAACAAGATGCCCCGCGCGACGAGCACATCCAGTCCCTCGAAGAACTCGGGACGGGGACGGTCGAGGGCGGCAGCGATCACGGAGGCATCGGCCTCCAGCCCGGCGACGGCAAACAGGTCGAGGATGGCCCGGTCGGCCGTCGACAGCGACCTGAGCCGACGGGAGATCAGGTCCTGAACGGTGGTCGGGAGCGGAAACTCGTCGACCGCCTCCCCCGCCTCGGCCACGGCCACGTTGTGCTCGTGCAGCGCCCGCAACGTCTCGAGGACGAAGAGCGGATTGCCGCCGGTCTCGCGGTAGATCTTGCCGATGAGAGTGGCGTCGCCATGCGCCGCTGAGCTCACCCGTATGAGCTCAGCCGTTTCAGCATGCGAAAGCGGCTCGACCCCGACGCGGCGCACCCGACCGATGGTGTCGACCCTCCTCAGGCCGTCCCACACCGCCCGGCGATCCCTGGCTTCCTGGGATCGGTAGGAAAGACACAGGACGACCGGGGCATCCTGGATAGCCACCGCCAGATCTACCACCGCAGCGATCGTGTCGTCATCTGCCCATTGGAAGTCGTCGAGGATCAGCAGGTGGGGCGTGATGCGACTGAGACCGACGATGGCACGGCCGATTGCCTCCCGCATCCGACCCGCCTCCTCCGACGGCTCGAGGGCCGCTACCGGCGGGGCATCCGGCAGCATGTCGCGCAGTCCCGGTACGATCCGCGATAGCTCACCGAGCCACATCCCGTCCACCTGCGCGGCGAGCTGCTCGGACCGAAGTCGGGACAGGGCACCGGCGAGAGCGGTGGCGAGCGGCTGAAAGGACCGCGCCGCGTCGCCTTGCAGTGCCTCGCCCCAGAGAACGCCGAAGCCGCGCCAGTTGGCGTCCTCGGCCATGGCCTCCAGCAGACGGGTCTTCCCGATGCCGGGCTCGCCCTCGACCAGCAACGTCGCCCCCCGGCCGGCGAGGGCTGCCTCGATCGCCTCGACGGCGATCGTTCTTGGTTGTTCCCGCCCGACCATGGGGATGGGCGTGGCGAGGTCAAAGAGAGGTGACCTGGCCTCGGGCACGAACGGACGTCGGCCCGACAGACGCTGGGCGGCAATGGACTCGAAGAGAGCGGTAGTGGCATCCTCCGGCTCGGCGCCGAGCTCGTCCGCCAGGGCCGAGTAGCACACCTCGTACTGGAGCAGCGCCTCGTTTGGCCGTCCGGCCAGCAAACAGAGCCGCATGACGTCTCGATGGGCATCCTCCCGGAGCGGCTCGAGCAGGGCCAGTCGCCGGGCGTACCCGAGCGCTTCCTCGAATTCCCCCCGGCTCTTGTGGACCATGGCGAGATGAGACAGCGCCCGGTAGAACAGCAGGCGCAAGCGTTCTTGATCCACCCGAACCCATTCGTCGTACATGCCCGCCAGCAGATCACCGCGGTAGAGCTCGACCGCGTCTGCGAGCGCCGCCGCGACCGAATCGCTCAGCGAATCACCTCCCGGCGCCTCCTTGAGTGGCTCGACCGCTGCCTGGAAGGCCTCAACGTCGAGCCAGTAGTCGGCTCCGGGGTTGAACCGGACCGCGTTGGGGGTGGCGAGCAGGAACGATTCGCTGACCCCGACGCCCGAGAACAGCGTCTGGATCTGCCAGAGGGCTTGGCTGAGGCGGCGACGGGCTTGATTGTCCGCCATGTCCGGCCAGAACATGCCGGCCAGGAGGTCGCGGCTGAGCTGGCGGTCCCGATTGAGCACGAGGAAGGCGAATAGCGATCGCCCGGGGCGCGACGGAATCCGGGGAAGAATCCGCCCGTTGCTCTCGATGAGCAAGCCCCCCAGAAGCCGAATCTGGAGGCTCACGCAGACCACGCTACTGCTCCGGGAGACCCACCGCTAGTGCCGGAACCGCCCTGGGTGGTCCAACCGCCACGGCGGGTAATGGCCGCAAGGTCGCGGGGCGGCAGACGATCCGGTGAGATAGCCGAAATAGAGGCAGTTCATATGGTTCGGTCAGCTAACACGGGAGGTCGGGCATGTCGTGGTTCGGAACACAACCAGCACCGCTTCGCACAGAGCTCGGCAAGACGTCACCGATGCTGGCCGGCAGCAGGCTCGTCCTGGCGGGAGCAGGCATCCCGGAGACTCACACCCGCTCGATTCGTGGCGCCCGGCATCGGAAGCGTGGCCCGGGGGCGAGTCGCTATCTGCAACTCGGTCATGTGCGGGACAAACGGCGGGGCGAGCCGCCGGTGACCCCGCCCGCCGGGCGCCACACCCCTTCCGGCCCGTTCGCGACCGGTGCCGACCGGGCCAGTCATCTCGAGGGCTCCCGGGGCCGCCCGGGGGTGGTCATCGTCGCATCACCGTCCGACCTGCTCGCCCAGCTCGTCGCCACAAGCCTCCTCTACGCCCACGTGCCGACCTGCCAGCTCGACCCGTCGGACCTCGGTGAGGTAGAGCTGGAGTGGCACGGAGATCAGATCACCATCAACGGGCATCGCATCTCCGGCCTGCTGTGGCGTGCCATGCAGGGCAGCCCGAGTCGCGTGCTCGATCCACGTACCACCGCCAGCTGGCTGGCAGCTGCAAGCTTCCCCTCGATGCGGGCGGTAAACGCCTACGACCCGACCGCGTGGCGGCGGGGCGCGGGCTGGTCCGTGTGGAAGGACCGACTGGATGAGTGCGGAGTGGCGGTGCAGCCTCCGCCGGACCGACGCTCCGCCTCATCCGGCTCACACAGCCTGGTTGTCTGTGGAGCCGTTGTAGCCGGGCCGGAGACCCCGTGCATAGCGGCGGTCTCTGAGGCCCTCGAGTCCTCCGGTGTCCGCCTCGCCAGCGTCACCTCCCTTCCGAGTGGCCGGGTGTGTGGCGTCGACGCCCAACCCCAGGTCGACGACAGCGTCGAGGCACGTCGAGCCGCCGCCCGCATCGCCAACTACCTGGCCGCATGAGTAGATCCATGGTCCCGACTCCCATTCAACGGTTCCGGTCGTGGGATCGGGGCGCTCCGCCCGAGAGCGCCCTGACTCCCACATTGCCGAGTGCCGCTCCACCTGCGGCGACGCCTACCTTCCCCGACGCTGGCGCGCTTGATGAAACATCGGGTCAGGCGTGATGCGATGGCGTCATGGTGACTCTGCAGGTGGAGTGGGGCGCTCGGCGGGAACTCGCCTTCGGCGAGTTCCTTAGCCGGTCTGCTTCGCAGACCGGCATGGTGAGATTGGTGGGACTGGTTGGCGCACAGCGCAGAGCGCATGGCACATAGCGTCCCTCGCACATTGCCGCAGAATCACCTGGGGCCCTTCCTATCGTGCCGGGCATGGCATTTCTTTTTCAATCACCCGCTGAGTTCGCCGACGCTTGTGGCGCCGACCCATCCTTCTTCTGCGAACTCGTGTTCGACTTCACCGAAAGCGAGACGATTGCCGAGGTGGCCGACTTCCTCGTGCGACCGGCCACGGCCGCCATCATCTTCTTGGCCGCATGGATCATCAACCGCATCGTGCGTCGACTCATCTCACGCAGCATTGAGCGGTTGATCGCGAACCAGCAGGAGAACGTCGTCGACCCCGACCTGGAGCCCGGGACGACCGACGAGGAACTCGGTCGGCTCGAGATGCTCCGCGAGTTGGCCGTTCGTCGAGCGGAACGATCTGCGATTCAGGCCGAACGGGCCCGCAAGCGCACCGAGACCCTCGGTACCGTGCTCAAATCCATCGCGGCGCTGGTCATCTACACCATCGCCGCCTTCATGTCTCTCAGCGAGTTCGGCGTCAACCTCGGTCCACTCGTGGCAAGCGCCGGCATCGTTGGTATCGCGTTCGGGTTCGGCGCCCAGAGCCTCGTGAAGGACTTTCTGTCCGGCATCTTCATGCTGATAGAAGACCAGTTCGGCGTCGGCGACATCATCGACGTCGGTTCGGCGGCAGGCGTGGTGGAAGCCGTCAGCTTGCGCACGACCCAGATCCGCGATGTTCATGGCACGCTCTGGCATGTGCCGAACGGGGAGATCGCACGGGTTGCCAACAAATCGCAGCAGTGGGCGCGAGCAGTGCTGGATATTGAAGTGGCGTACGACACAAACGTGAATCACGCCATGGCGGCGATCAAGGAAGTCGCCGACTCGGTGTGGAGGGACGCCCTCCCCAACGCCACCATTGTCGAAGAGCCGGAGATCTGGGGTGTCGAAAACTTCGGATCGGATGCCATTGCCATCCGACTGGCCGTCAAAGTAGAACCGGGCGAGCAATGGGCAACGTCACGCGTCATTCGCCGTCGGCTCAAAGAGAAATTCGACGAAGTCGGGATTGAGATCCCGTTCCCGCAGCGCACCGTGTGGCTCCACGAGGTTGCCGACGAGCCTGTGCCCGTGACCACGGCCCCGCTTCCCAAGGGAGACGAGTTCGTTCCGAAGGCGGCCCCCGAAGGCGAGTTCAACTAGGCCGGCCGGAACGGGATGTACTCCGGAAACCAGATCAGGTCGTCCACCAGCGCGCCAACATCCTCCTGCTCGTCGGCAACGCCCTCGGCGATCGCTTGCTGCCCGACCGCCACCGCCAGCGCCCGTGAGACCTCCCGTACGTCGGTGATGCTCGGGAACAACGCCCCCGCCGCCGACAAGGCTGGGTCCACCGCGTCGGCGAGGGTCTCGGCTGCGGCCAGGAACATGCCATCGGTCACTCGACTCGCTTGCACAGCCAGCGTGCCGAGGCCCATCGCCGGGAAGATATACATGTTGTTGGCCTGACCGATTTGATGGGTGCGGCCGTCGCGAACCACCGGCTCAAATGGGCTGCCGGTTGCAATGATCGCCCGTCCTTCAGTCCAATCCAGGGCATCGGCGGGGAGCACCTCGGTGCAATTCGTCGGATTCGACATCGGCATGATGAGGGGACGCTCGACGGCGTCGGCCACATCCCTGATCATTTCTTTGCCAAACAGGCCTGCCTGCCCTGAGAGACCGATCAAGACGGTCGGGTGAACGTTGCGCACGACCTCGGCCAGCACCGGGGAGCCGGTGACACCCCACCCTGCCATGCGCTCTCTCTCCACCGCCCAGACGCGCTTCTCTTCGGTGATGTCGGTGCGGTCCTCGTTCACGAGGCTCTTGCTGTCGGTGAGATAGATACGGGACCGGGCATCCGCCTCGGTCATGCCAGACCCCCGCATGGCAGCGGTGATGGTGCGGGCAAGACCAATGCCGGCCGATCCGGCCCCTGCGATCACGATCCGCTGGTCGGGCCAGGACGTTCCCAGCTCCCGCATCGCCACCAGCAAGCCGGCAACAACGGTGGCGGCGGTGCCCTCGATGTCATCGTTGAATGAGGCGAGCCGATCCCGGTACCGGTCGAGATTGCGGAAACTCGTCTTGTTCCCGAAGTCCTCCCACTGCAACAGGCTGTGAGGGAATACTTCGGTCACGGCTTCGACGAACTCATCGATAAGCGACCAGTAGTCGTCGCCCCGCAGCCGGGGCTCGTGAAGCCCGAGGTAGAGAGGATCGTTGAGCAGCTCTTCGTTGTTCGTTCCAACGTCGAGGGAGATGGGGAACGTGTTGGCCGGGTGAATCCCGGCGCCCGCCGTATAGAGAGCGAGCTTGCCGATCGGGATGCCCATGCCGCCGGCTCCCTGGTCGCCAATGCCCAGAATGCGTTCGTTGTCGGTGACCACGATCACGCCCGGCTCCCGGGTCGGGCGGGACCGGAGCAACGTCGTGATCCGCCCCCGGTCCTTCGGAGTAATGAACACGCCGCGGGCGCGCCGGTAGAGACGGCTCCAGTGCCGACACGCCTCGGCCACCACCGGCGTGTACACGAGGGGAACCACTTCCTCCAGGTTCTCGATGAGAAACCGGTAGAAAAGGGTTTCGTTCCGGTCCTGCAGTCCGCTCAGATAGATGTTCTTCTGGATCGGGTCCGGCTTCAGATCCAATTGAGTCCGGACGCGATCAAGCTGACTGTCAATCACGCTCACGTGATCGGGGAGAAGGCCCCGCAGACCGAAAGCGTCGCGCTCCTCCTCCGTGAACGCGGTGCCCTTGTTGAGCAACGAGTCTTTGAGGAGGTCCTGGCCGCGAACCGAGACGGCCAGGTAACGCTGGGAGGTGTCAGGATCGACCTTGACTGAGTAGTGCATGAGGTCCTCCAATCGCACAGCTCAAGCCTACGACTACTGGATGTCCCCCGGCGGCATGGCCTTCAGTTCCGAGCAAACACGTTTCGGGCGACAAAGGCCAGGTTGGCGGGCCGCTCGGCCAGGCGGCGCACATACCACGGGTACCACTGCTCGCCGTAGGCGGTGAGGTCCCGCATCCGATACCCCTCGGCGGCGTACCGGTACTGGTCTTCCATCCGGATACCGAACAGCATCTGGATCTCGTAGGCATCCTTGCCCTTGCCGATGGTCCTGGCCACCACTTCGAGCCGGTCGAGCAGGGTGACGTCGTGGGTGGCCAGCGCCAGCCGCACTCCATCGGCGGCCAGCAGATCGGCTCCCTGCCGGAAGAACGCCTCATCGTTCTCGGCCCGGTTCGTGATCGCCAGCGAGGCGGGCTCCTTGTAGGCACCCTTCACGAGCCGGATGCCGGGCTGGAGGGGAATGAGGTCCTTGATGTCCTGCGGAGTCCGATGCAGGTAGGACTGGAGACAGATCCCGACCGGGAAGTGCTTCCCCTTGACCCGCTTGTAGAGGTCGATGGTCGGTTGGACATACTCGCTCGACTCCATGTCGATCCATAGCCAGTTACCGACTGCTTCCGCCTTGGCAGCGAGGGTCTCGAGGCTGCGAGCGGCGTGCTCGGGGTCGAGGTCCAGCCCGAGTTGGGTCGGCTTGACGGATATCTCGGTGTCGAGCCCGAGCGCGGCGATCCGGTCGTACGCATCGAGATAGTGCTCCACCACGGCATCGGCCTGAGCGAGGTCGGTCAGATTCTCACCGAGCTTGGTGAACATGCTCGTGACGCCTCGGCCCGCCAGCATCGTGGCCGTCTCGAGAGCGTCCTCGAGGCGCTCCCCCGGCATGAACTGCCGCAACGCCCGCTGAACGAATCCCCAGCGAGGGACGTGGGTCTTGAGCGTCTCGTTCTTCGATGCCCACAGCAGGGCATCACGCATGATGCTCATACGCGCGAAGCTAGCACCGCCGTCGAACCGGCCCGGTGACCGTGGTTCAGTGAATCCGGATGACGGCAACCACTCCGGCGTGATC
>SHLN01000198.1 GCA_004283105.1 Acidimicrobiia bacterium | reverse complement strand
CCTCCTGCCCGATGCGGTGACCGCCGATATGGCGAGCGAGACGATCGAATCAGTCACAGCCACGAAGAAGCTTCCGTCCGGGCACCTGGCTCGATTCGAGGGGTACGGCGACGGCCCGGCGGCACAGATCCTCCATCGGGGCCCGTATGCCGATGAGGCGCCCACCATTGCCCGGCTCCACGACTTCATCGAGGAAGCCGGGTACCGCCTGGCCGGCAAGCACCACGAGATCTACCTGACGGATCCCCGCAAGTCGGCTCCGGCCAACAACCGCACCATCATTCGCCAGCCGGTGGCCGGCTAGGAACGGCGCCTGGGGCGCGGCGGCCGGGGGCGGGCCAGCTTGATCTGCAGGTCGCGCCCCTTCAGGCTGGAACCGTGGAGTTCTCCCATGGCGGTATCGGCGGCCGGTCGGGCCATTTCGACGAACCCGAAGCCCCGGGATCTTCCGGTGCGCTGGTTGGTGATGATGGTGGCATCGTGCACTTTGCCGTAGCGGCCGAACAGTTCGTGCATGTCCTCGGCAGTGGCTTCCCAGGGAAGGTTGGACACGTACAAGCTCTGGCGGGCGCCGGTCGCCCCATTGGAGCGGTCTCGCCGCTCCCTGCGGGGCTCATCGCCGCGGTGCCGTTCGGTCCGGCGATCGTCCCGGCGGGGGGACTCTGACGTCTTCTCGACCCGACGCTCCCTGGATCGCCCGGGGGCTTCCTTGCGGCCCGGCCGGGTGCGGCCCGGCTCGCCCATGCGATGGCCACCGTGCTGAAGATCGTCCAGACGGGGCTTCTCGATGGGGGCGTGCAACCGGAGATCCTGCTGCATGCGCTGGACACCCCGGCGCTGGTCGCCGGCTACCAGGCTGACCACCGTTCCGGTGGCGCCGGCGCGGGCGGTGCGGCCCGACCGGTGCAGGTAGTCCTTGTGGTCGGCGGGAGGATCGAAGTGAACAACGGCCGCCACCGCATCGATGTGAATGCCCCGGGCGGCCACGTCGGTGGCGATGAGCGCCTGGGCCCGGCCGGAGGCGAACTCCTTGAGGGCCCGGTTGCGCTGGTTCTGATTCCGCCCCCCGTGCATGGCGACGGCCCCGATGCCGTGCTTGCCGAGCTGGCGGGCGAGCCGGTCGGCGCCGTGGCGGGTGCGGGTGAACACGATGGAGTTGCCGGTCTTCTCAACGATCTCGGCGGTGTGGGCCACCCGATCGTGGCGCTGCACGAGCCAGAAGTGGTGGCGGGCATCGATGGTCTCGGGGTCGACGGTGCCGGCCTCATGGCGGACCGGATCGCGCTGGTAGTCGCGGCTCAACACGGCGATGTCGCCGTCGAGCGTGGCGGAGAACAGGAGCGTCTGGCGATCGGATGAGGTCCGGTCGAGGATGCGGCGCACGGCCGGAAGGAAGCCCATGTCGGCCATCCGGTCGGCCTCGTCGACGACGACGATGTCAACGTCGCGCAGGTCGACCGACTTCTGCTGCATGAGATCTTCGAGCCGGCCGGGGGTGGCGACGAGGACGTCGACACCTTTGCGAAGAGCGTTCTTCTGGGGTCCGTATCCGACGCCTCCGTAGACGGCGAGCACGAAGCGGCGACTGGCCTTGGCCAGCGGTGCCAGCTCTTTCTTGATCTGCTCGGCCAGCTCGCGGGTGGGGGCGAGCACGAGCGCCCGGGGACGGAAGGCCACGGCCTGGTCGACTCTGGTCAGCAGCGGGAGACCAAACGCAAGCGTCTTGCCTGATCCGGTCGGTGCTTTGCCGGAGACGTCCCGTCCGGCCAGGGCGTCCGGAATGGTGGCTTCCTGGACGGGGAACGGTTCGGTGATGTCGCGTTTGGCGAGGGTGTGAACGAGTGCGTCGGGCAGCCCGAGTTCGGCGAAGGTCTTCATGATGCTCCTGGCCCCGGTTGGGGTATTTGTGGATGAGCTCGCTCGGCCGCAGGGCGGGATCGAGTTCGGCCGAAGAGGCGGTCCAACCGGTGAGAGAAACAAACCGTGATCACCGGGGAAGCGACTTGTTCGCTGGCCTCCACCCGGTGCGGAGGCGCAACGGTAACACGGATCGGCGGCCGGCGGGCCGGTTTTCTCAGCCGGCCGGTTCCGCCATGGCATTGAAGCTCGGCCTGAGTGCCGGATACAGACCCCGATATATCTCGTTGGCGGCCGAGTAGTCGTCGCCGGACGGTTCGGTCCGATCGCTCAGTTGCACCCACGAGTCGGTTGCCTCTTCGACTGAATCGTGCCATCCGGCCCCGACGGCGGCCAGCACCGCCGCTCCGTAGGCGGCCCCCTCGGCCGTGCCGAGGGTCACGACCTCGGCCTCGAGGATGTCGGCCAGGATCTGCCGCCACAGAACGCTGCGAGTGCCGCCTCCTGAGGCGCGGACCTGGTCGACCGCCACTCCTGTGCCACGGATCAGGTCGAGCGAGTCGCGCAGCCCGAAGGCCACACCTTCGAGCACGGCCCGCACGAGGTGGGCTCTCGTGTGACGAACGGTGAGGCCGACGAAGGCACCCCGGGCGAGGGGATCGGGGTGGGGGGTGCGCTCGCCGCTCAGATAGGGCAGAAAGAGCAGACCGTCGCTGCCAGCAGGGATGGTCTCCGCCGATGCGACGAGCTCTTCGACCGGCACGCCGGGCGCAAGCTCATCGTTGAACCAGCGGAGGCTGCCGGCCGCCGACAACATGACCCCCATCAGGTGCCACTTGCCGGGTACTGCGTGGCAGAAGGCGTGCAGCCGACCCTGCGGTTCCACCTGGGGAGAGTCGGTGGAAACGAATACGACTCCTGATGTTCCGAGCGATAGGGCGGCTACTCCCTCCCGGACGGCTCCCACGCCGACCGCGTTGGCGGCCTGGTCACCGCCGCCTCCCACCACCGGGGTGCCATCTGCGAGTCCGGTGGCCGCGGAAGCCGCTGGCGTGATCGTCCCGGTAACGGCGGGGCCTTCGAAGGTGGGCGGGAACCAGCCGGGCTCGAGGCCGAGGTCGGCCAGGACAGATGGCGACCAGTCTCGGGCCGCCAGATCGAACAAGACCGTACCGGCGCCCCCTGCTTTGTCCATGGCGTGCGTTCCGGTCAGCCGGAGTCGCAGATAGTCCTTCGGCAGCAATACGTGGGCGGCCCGGGCGTAGAGATCGGGCTCGTGGTTGCGCACCCACAGGATCTTGGGAGCCGTAAACCCGGTCAGGGCGTCGTTGCCGGTGGTGGCGATGAGGCGGTCGAGGCCGACGGCGGCCCGGATCTCGTCGGATTCGGCCCCGGTGCGCTGATCGTTCCAGAGAATGGCCGGCCGGAGTGGTTCATCGGCTTCATCGAGCAGCACCAGTCCATGCATTTGGCCGGTCAGGCCCACCGCCTTGACGTCGCCGCCGGACACGCCGGTCCGGGCCAGGACTGCCTGGATGGCCTCGATGGTGGCCGTCCACCACAATCCGGCATCCTGCTCGGCCCACAACGGGTGGGGTGTCTCGAACGGATACTCGGACGACGCCTCGCCCACCACGGCTCCCGTTTCGTCGACGAGGATGGCCTTGGTGGCCGTCGTCGACGTGTCGATGCCGAGAACGTGAGTCACGGGCTAACCGCCGCGCTTCCAGATGACCTCGTTGATCCGGTTCTCGAGGTACTCCTGGCGGCCGGACACCGGATCGGGATCCAGGTCCCCGGCGGCCACCTTTGCTTCCAGCGATTCGAGGGACTCGGTTCCGTCCAGGATTCCCGTGCCGAGGTCGCCCGACCACCCGGCGTACCGATCGGCCCGGGCCCCGGTGAGCGTCTTCTGCTCGATCATGTCGGCTGCCACCAGCAGCGATTGAGCAAGAGTGTCGATGCCGCCGATGTGACCGTGGAACAGGTCCATCCGGTCCATCGACTGGCGCCGCAGCTTCGTATCGAAGTTGAAGCCGCCGCTGCCGAGCCCCCCGCCGCGCAGGATCTCATGCACGGCGAGCGACAACTCCTCGACAGAGTTGGGGAACTGGTCGGTGTCCCATCCGTTCTGATAATCACCCCGGTTGGCATCGATGCTGCCGAGGATCCCGTTGTCGACCGCGTAGGCCACCTCATGGTGGAACGAGTGGCCGGCGAGGGTGGCGTGGTTCACCTCGAGGTTCACCCTGTACTCGTCGAGGAGATCGAACCGATCGAGGAAGCCCTGTACCGACTGGGAGTCGTAGTCGTACTGATGCTTGGTCGGTTCTTGCGGCTTCGGCTCCAGCAAGAGCGTTCCGGTGAAGCCGATCTTGTGTTTGTGCTCGGCCACGAGGCTGAGGAACCGGCCCAATTGCTCGGCTTCCTGCTTGAGATCGGTGTTGAGGAGTGTCTCATAGCCCTCCCGACCACCCCACAGGACGTAGTTGGCGCCGCCCAGCCGGTGGGTGGCTTCCAGGGCGTGCTTGACCTGGGCGGCGGCGTAGGCGAACACCTCGGGGTCCGGGTTGGTGCCGGCGCCGGCGGCATAGCGGGGATGGGAGAACACATTGGCGGTGCCCCAGAGGAGCTTGATGCCGGTGGCGGCCATCTTCTCCTCGGCATAGCCAACCATCGTGTCGAGGTTGGCGGCGGACTCGGCAAACGTGTCGCCCGCCGGGGCGATGTCGACGTCGTGGAAGCAGAAGAACGGAATGCCGAGCTTGGACACGAACTCGAACGCGGCATCCATCTTCGACCTGGCAGCCCCGATCGGATCATCGGTTGGCTCCAGCCACGGGCGGTCAAACGTGCCAGATCCGAAGACGTCCGAGCCGGGCCAGTTGAACGAATGCCAGTAGCACACGGCAATGCGCAGGTGGTCTTCCATGCGGGTGCCGAGGACGATGCGGTCTTTGTCGTAGACCTTGTAGGCGTACGGATCGGTGGAGTCGATCCCGGCGTACTCGACCGTTCCGTCCAGTCCCGTGAAGAAGTCCTGTACCATCAGCGGTCCTCCTGAAGCCTCAAATTGCGTGGAGTCTGAGTGTACGGGAACCCTTCGGGTTCCTTAGGAGCCACTTCGTGGCTCC
>SHLN01000197.1 GCA_004283105.1 Acidimicrobiia bacterium | reverse complement strand
GTGGTGGGGCGGTGGGCGGCAAGCCTTCGGGGTGCGCAAGCATTGGTGCGCCGATGGGTCCTCGAACCGTAAGCTCACGATATGGATACCAAGACGGTGCTTGTGTTTGCGGGAGGGGACGGGGTGGAGCTGCGCCGGCCGCTGCCGGAGGCCGACTATGTGATCGCGGCGGATTCCGGACTCGACCTGGCGATTTCGCTCGGCGTCGAGGTGGATCTGCTCATCGGAGATCTCGACTCTGTTTCCCCCGACGGCCTCGCCGCCGCCCGCGCTGCGGAGATGGAGATCGAGCAACACCCGGCCGACAAGGACGCCACCGATCTCGAGCTCTCCCTGGCAGCGGCCGTCCGGCACGGCGCCGCTCGCATCGTCGTGGTCGGCGGAGGCGGAGGCCGGATCGATCATCTTCTCGCCAACGCGATGTTGCTGGCATCACCGGGCTGGGCCGAGATCGATGTGGAATGGCTCGTTGACGCCGCCCATATCGTCGCCATCCGGCACGAGGCCACCATTGACGGTGCCCCCGGCGACCTGCTGACCCTGCTGGCCATCGGCGAGCCGGCCGACGGGGTGAGCACCGAGGGCCTCCGGTACGAGCTCTCAGACGATGTATTGCTCGCCAGTTCAACCCGCGGGGTCAGCAACGAGTTCATGGCCCCCTCGGTCGATGTTCGGGTGAGAAACGGCGTCTTGCTCGCCATCCACCAGCCGGGCGACTAGCCCCCGGCTACTCCCGGGCGGTCACCCGGCGAACTTCACTCCGAGCTTCTGGAACTCGTCCTGATTCGATGTCGGGATGAGGTAGTCGTCCGTTGCCCGGATGTCGTCGAGATGAGCGGCAACGTCTTCGATGCTGATCTCGCCCTCGGCGATCGGATGCTTGAAGTAGCCGTCCGTCAACCCGACGAAGAACCTGCTCACCGAGCCTCCACCGACGGACCAGATCTCTCCGGTCAGGTCGCATTCCTCCGAAGCAAGGTAGGCGACAGCCGGGCTGACGAGCGCGGGCCCGAACTGCTCGGCGGTGATCCCGAAGGCGCCCAACAGCTCCTCGGTCATGCGGGTGACGGCAATCGGGGCAATGCCGTTCACCTTGATGTTGTACTTGGCGCCCTCCAGCTTGAGCACGTTGACGAGACCGACCATCCCCATCTTGGCGGCGCCGTAATTGGCCTGGCCGAAGTTGCCTATCACACCCGACGCCGATGAGGTCATGACTACCCGCCCGTATCCCTGTTCGCGCAGGTGCGGCCAGGCGGCCCGGGTCACATAGAAGGCGCCTCGCAGATGGACATCGAGCACGGCAGTGATCTGGTCGACCTCCATGTTGTGGAACGCCTTGTCGCGCAGGATGCCTGCGTTGTTGATGACGACATCGACCCGTCCGAACTCATCGAGCGCCTTCTGCACGATGGCGGCTCCCCCATCCGGCGTTGCCACCGACGAGTACTCGGCAACGGCAGCTCCGCCGTTTGCTTTGATCTCCTCGACGACGCCGTCGGCCGCGCTCGAAGCCTGGCCGGTTCCATCCACGCTGCCGCCGAGATCGTTCACCACGACCGCCGCGCCGCGCTCGGCCAGCAGTAGGGCGTGCCGGCGGCCGAGGCCACCACCCGCCCCGGTCACAACAGCTACCCGGTCCTTAAAATCCACCATTCGACTCGTCTCCTCGGGGTTTTGCCAAGGGTAGTGTCGCCCCGAGCGCGCTGATCTCGGCCCGGCCTCCTAACCTGGGCACATGGCCGGAGTTGTCACAATCGAGGAGTCTGGACCGGTCGCAACCGTCTGGCTCGACCGTCCCGAGGAGAGAAACGCCATGGGTGCCGACCTGTGGTCCGAGCTGCCGGAGACGATGGAGTCCCTCGGCGAGAACCCGGCGGTGCGGGTCATCATCATCGCCTCTCGCGGCGACCACTTCACCGTCGGCCTCGATCTCAAGGAGTTCGGCGCCGCCTTGATGGCCGGCTTCGGAACCGACGCCGGGGTGGCCGGACGGCGGCAGACCCGCGCCCAGGTCAAGATGATGCAGCACACCATGACCGCCATCGCCCGGTGCCCCAAGCCGGTGATTGCGGCCGTCCACGGCTACTGCATCGGGGCGGGGGTGGACCTCATCACCGCCTGCGACATCAGGCTTGCGTCGGCCGACGCGCTGTTTTCTGTCCGCGAAACTCGCATGGGCATGGTGGCGGATGTCGGAACGCTGCAACGGCTCCCCCGCATTCTCAACCCGGGCCTCGTGGCCGAGCTGGCGTTCACCGGCCGGGACGTCACAGCCGACGAAGCCCGGGACATGGGCCTCGTAAACCGGGTGTTTTCCGATTCCGAAGCGCTTGCCGCCGGCGCCCTCGAGCTGGCGGTCTCGATCGCGGCCAACTCTCCGCTTGCGGTGCAAGGATCGAAGGCCGTGCTTGCCGCCACCGAACACATGAGCGTCGATGAGGCGCTCGACTACGTCGCGCTCTGGAACGCCGCCTTCCTCCACTCCAATGACCTTCGGGAAGCCGTCCAGGCCTTCCTGGAGAAGCGCCCGCCCGAGTTCGACGGGACCTAGCGTGATTCCCGCCCTGCGCGCGCTGGTCGCCTACCCCGCCATCGCTCTGTCGACCCTGTTCTTCGGGGGGATCGCCGTCATCGGAAGCTGGCTTCCCGATCGATGGCAGGTACCGGATCGGGCGGCCACTGTGTGGGCCCGCAGCTTCCTCATCGTCGCCGGCGTTCGGTTCGAGGTGGAGGGACGCGAGCACCTCCGGCCGGAACGGCCCCAGGTGATCGTCGCCAACCACCTCTCAAACCTGGACCCGATGGTGTCCTGGCTTGCCCTTCAGCCCATTCACTACCGGTTCATGGCCAAGAAGGAGGTCTTCAGGATTCCCTTCTTCCGGACCGTCATCAAAGCAATGCACATGGTCAAGGTCGACCGCGAGGCGGGCGCCGGTGGGTACGAGTTCATCAATCAGCAGATCCGACGCGTGTTCGATCTCGGCCTCTCACTCCTCATCTACGGCGAGGGCACCCGGTCCCGCACCCACGATGTCAAGCAGTTCAAGAAGGGACCATTCGTCATTGCCGAGGCGGCCGATGCCCCGATCCTTCCGGTCACGATCGTGGGCACCGAGCTGGCCTGGCCTCCAGGCGACTGGCGAATGTATGGCGGACGCGCCCGGGTCGTGATCCATCCGCTGGTCGAGCAGGCGGGCACCATCGAGGAGATGCGTTCGCAGATCGAGACCACCATCAGGGCCACGTACGACGACCTGGCGAGCGGCGCCTAGCGCCCGGCACCGGCCACGAGATCATCAAACGTCTCCTGGGGCTCGAGGCCGGACTCGGCCATCCACCGTTGGTACTCGTCGTAGGAGGCCATCGCCTCGAGCCGGCGCCCGTCCTTGAACAGCGCCTCAACGAGTAGCCGCCAGAACCGCTCCCGATACGGATACTCGACGACGAGCGCCTTGAGCCGGGAGGCGCATTCGCCCCATTGTCCGAGCCGCAACTCGCATTCCGTCTCGATCTCCACCGCCAGGAGCCGCAGCTCCTCGAGCCGTATCGATTCCAGATGCGCGAACTCCTCGTCACCAAGCAAGCCGAGGACCGGACCCCGCCAGAGCTCGATCGCCGCCCGGCTGGCCTCGAGAGCGCCGGCGGGATCATCATGCGATAGAGAACGGGCCTCGTGGACGAGCCGCTCGAACCGGCATGAGTCGAGCTGCTCACAACTTGCTACGAGTGTGTAGGAGTGATCCTCATTGACGATGGCGTCGGCCCCGAGCAAGTGCCGCAATCGCGACACATAGGACTGGATGGTCCCATCGGCCGAGGAGGGGAGATCATCTCCCCACACCACCCAGGCCAGCTCATCGGCCCGCACCGAGTGATTGGCGCTCAGAACGAGAGCGGCCAGAACGGCCCGCTGATGATGACCCCCTATGTGGATGATCTCACCATTCCGACGGGCTTCGACCGGGCCAAGAATGAGGATCTCGGTGTCGGATCGCATGTCACACCTGCCCTCAGTCAATCACTTCGCCCGAACCGTGACTAGGGGCTTGTGACCACATTCACAAGGTTTCTGCAAGGTCCTCGCTAGGAAACGACCGGATGTTTTCCAGCGCTTTTCCGGATACTTGAGGGGAAGAAAGGAATGATCATGGCGGATCTACTCGACAAGAAGCCGTCGGCCGGAACGAAGGCACCGACGGCTCCCGACAAGCAACGGGTTGACCTCAGGCCTCAGCTCAAGGCGCCTCCTGCTCCAAGGATCCGCCGCTGGATCCAGTGGATGGCGGCGTTTGTGGTGCTGGCGGCGGCTGCTGCAGTGGCAATCGTGCTTCTCACCGACGGCGACGAGACAACGACCGCCTACGATCGAGGCGCCGAGCACGGACCGTACACGGCTCTTGCCGTTCGCGATCTGACCGGCGTTGACCTCGGATCACGGCTGGCCGGCCTCGATCCGGTCTTCGATCCTGCCGTCGTTCCCGAACACGGGGCATTCACGGCCATGGTCTACCGGGATATCACGGGAGTGAATCGGTTCACCGGCCTCGATGCCAATCTGGATCCGAATGTGATCCTCGGCAGCGGGTATCACACGCTCATGCCGCCGGCGTGGGCTCCAATCGAGGTGGAGGCGAGACTGTCCGGTCTCGACCTCAACTTCGACCCGGACGTGATCCTCGGAGCCGGCTACCACACCCTCATGCCCGCTACCTGGGGCTCAGCTGATGTCGACCGGTTTGTAGGCACCGACGCCAACCTCGACCCGAACATCTGGCCCGACCCGAGGCCGGTAGAGCAACGGGGGTTCTGAATCAGTCGCCGGTCCCCGGTCACCAGTCACCAGCCAAGACTGAGACTGGCGCATCGCTTTCCCCTCCCCTACGGGAGGGGAAAGCATCTATCCAGAGCGCCTCGGCAACCCGAAGGGTTGCCGCTTGCACCGTCCGGAGGCCTTGCGGTTGACCGTCAACTGCCAACCTGCCGGGCGTAGCCCGG
>SHLN01000020.1 GCA_004283105.1 Acidimicrobiia bacterium | reverse complement strand
TGATCGGCCTCCGGCACGACTCAACGAAGCGGTAGAGCAGTAGAGGCCCGGCAAGCACGGTCCTGCATGGCCGTGCACTCGCCGCCATCACGGTACCACCTCTTGTGCGCCTGCGGCGTACAAAGGCGCTGCCCGCTGCCCGCTACCCGCTCTGAGTAGAGCCGTTGCCCGTTACCCGTTGCCCGTCAGATCCCAACACGGAGCGAGGTTTCGACGATGCCTTTGAGGCGAGAGGCCCATGGAGAATGTGGCTTCGACCCTGCGTCGAGGCGGAGGTCCATGGAGAACGTGCGAAGCACGTTGTGGAGCCTCCCTGCCGTGGTGAACGCCCGAAGGGGGTTCACCTAAGGAACGCGAAGCGTTCCCTCAGCCGCCGGAGGCGGAGAAGTGCATCCAGTCTTTGAGGGTGTTCCAGTTGCCGCCCCACGCCCAGCCCATCTCGCCAAACGCCGTGACGACGACGTCTCCCGCCTCGATCATCCCTGGCCGGACGTTCGCCCGGTCGGTATAGGCCGAGGCGAGCTCGGGAAGGACGAGATCCCCTTTGAGATACGGGTTATGGAACGGGTTCACGTCAACGGCCAGGCCGTAGGCATGTTGCGACCAGCTGGTATTGCCGACTGCCGGTCGACAGACAAAGGACGTGGTGTCGTTCCAGTCCCCGGTCGGCGGGGCGTCGATCTCCTCGGCTCGAATGATGCGCATCTGTTCGATCGGGAACGCGGCGGCATGGAGCGTTTCAAACACCTGCACGACCTCCTCGGCCCAGGCCGCATTGATGAGGAGCTCGCCGGTGTGATATTCGCCGTCGAATCCCATGTGTGAGACCGTCACGTAGGCGAGCTCGTCCACGGTAACGGGGCAATCGGGAACCCAGCTCGACCGGGCCAGCACCTCGGTCGGCACCGGCTCGATCGACCATTCAAACGCCGTACCGGCAGGAGATGGGAGATCCGGCGGTGTCGCCAGGCGTCGATCAACGAGAACGGGCGGGGTTGGCTGGACTTCCCCGTGCTCATCCGGTCTGAGTGGTAGGGGCCGGGTGCCGAGCCAGACGGGCCTCGCAAACGGCGAGATGGTCGTGGTAGTCGTGGCAGCCGGGACCAGCGTCGTTGTCACGGTTGGAGCGGGAGGCGACGGCAGTGAACTGGTCGTGTTGGCACCGGCACCGCCGATGGTCGTGGTCGTGCCGGCATCCTCCGCCACCACCGAATCCCCACCCCCGGCGCATGCCGCGAGGACAACGACCATCAGCGCGGCCACGGTCATAGGGAGTCTTCGCACCCTGTGACGGTACCCGACATCCCGGGCAATCCGGCCGACCCCGGCCTCGCAATGTGGGACAGATACCAGCACTGGATATACGCTCTTTGCGTGGTGAACGACACTCCCGAACCGCTCGAGCCGCCGACCGATGTCCCGCGCATACGCCGACTCGTCATTGGCGGCGTTGTGCTTGGGGTGGTGGTCTTCTGGCTCCTGATTGCCGGTGGCCGCCTCTTCGAGGCGCGCGACCTGGCGCTGGCAGGCGTCGATCGACTGGAGGGACTACGCGGTCGGCTCGACATGGACGACGTGATCGAACGCACCATCATTCCCGACCTCGAAGCCGCCGCCGCCGACCTGCAAGCTGCCAATGACAAGGTCCGCTCCCCCGTCATCGCCCCGCTGCGCCTCGTGCCCTGGGTGCGAACGCAGGTGCGGTCGGCCGATGCCCTGAGTGCTGCAGCCGGTACGGCAGCCAGCGCCCTCGCGGAGGCCGCCGATGATGTCGCCGGCCTGGCCGAATCCGGGTCGGCAAGTGATCGGGTGGCCATCGCCGTTGAAGGGCTCGCCATCATCCGGCGGGCGAGGGAAACGCTCGACCGCCTCGACCTCGGACCCTCCGACGGTCTCACCCGTTCTCTATTCGACGCGCGGGAACGCTTCTCGAATGAGGTCGAAGAGACCGATGGTCTCCTCTCAGATGCCGAAACGGCCACCACCGGTCTGGCCGGGTTCCTCGAGGGACCGACCACCTACTTGCTCCTGGCCGCCAACAACAGCGAGATGCGGGCCGGATCGGGGTCGTACCTCCAGGTCGGCACCCTCACGGTCACGAACGGCAGCCTGTCGGTGAGCCCGCTGCGGCCTGCCGGGGACATCCTTCTCGAACGCGGCGCTGTGCCCATCGCAGATGAGGACCTCGCCGACCGGTGGGGCTGGCTCGACATCGCTTCGGATTGGCGCAACCTGAGCCTCAGTCCTCGGTTCCCGGCGTCGGCCGAGTTGGGCGCCGCCATGTGGCGCCAATTGGAAGCCGAGTCGGTGGATGGGGTCTTCGTGATCGATCCCGTGGCCCTGTCGGAGATCATGAGCGTGGCCGGGCCGGTCGAAGTCGACGGCCGGACCATCAGCGCGTCCGACGTCGTACGCGAACTGCTGTTTGATCAGTACTGGGAGGAGGACGTTGAGACCCGCCGCGATCGCCTCGACGAGATCGCCCGGGCGACCTTCGGGGTGGTTGAGAGCGCCGATGTCGATCTCGTGACGCTCGCCAGGAACCTGCAAGCCGCGGCCGCCGGACGCCACTTGCTTGCCTGGTCCGACCAACCGGCCCAGCAGGCGGCCTGGCTCGTGGTGGGGGTCGACGGTGGGCTCAGTGCCGAATCCGTCGCCGTTTCGGTTCTCAACCAGGGGGCCAACAAGCTCGACCCGTTCCTGACCGTCGACGCCCGGCTCTCCGCGGAGCTATTCGACTCCGAACGACTCATCACGTTGACCCTGACTCTGGACAATTCGGCTCAGGCAGCCTTCCCTCCCTACGTGCTCGGACCGGCCGCCGCCTTTGGCTACGACCCGGGCACCTATGCCGGCTTCCTATCGGTCAATGTGCCCGGCCGGGCGCGCCAACCTGCCTTCACCGACGGCGGGACACTCGTCGCCGAAGGCACCGATGGGGCCACACGGGTAGTGGCCATCGACGTCCAGGTGCCGGCGGGCGGCACCGTGGTGCATGAGCTCACGTTCCGGCTCCCCCTCGATTCGGCTGTTCTTCGCATCGAGCCTTCGGCCCGGGTTCCCGGGATCACCTGGCACGCGATGGATGCGGAGTGGGTGGATCAGGAAGCGGCGGTCGTGGATCTCGAAAGCGGCGCTATCGAGGGTGCCGTCGACCTTGCCGCGCCGGGCCGGATCGCGTTCGATCGCGATCCGATCGAGATACCGGCCGCACCCATTCCCTGGCTGGCAATCGACGGGAATGAGGAAACGACGGTGATTGTCTCCTGGCGGGACGTGGCCGCTGAGGTCGACGTGTGGGAGCGGAAGACGGGTGAGGAGTGGGTGCTGGTGGCCGACGCCATCCCCATTGCACCCGTCGTGCTTTCCGATCGAGCGCGACGCACCGAGTACTGCTACCGGACCGCCTTCACGAGCCGTCCCGATGAGTTCAGCGCCGTCGAGTGCACCACCCTCCCGGCTCCACTCGGCTTCGTTCGTTTCGACGGCGACCCCGCCTCCTACTTCTCGGCAGCCGATTTCATCGGTCCGGGTGATCTCGACGTTCGCATGCTCGTTGCCCCCGACCAGTGGACCCCCGATGCCTGGCAGATGTTCGCCGGTCAGTACAACAGTGCCGCCAATGATCGATCGTGGCGCTTCGGAATCGACGTGTTCGACTCGCTGGTGGCGAACTTCTCCCCCGACGGAGTCGACGATGGCGGCGCCAACCGCGGGTTCCCGGTGTCGTTCCGCGATGGTCGGCGGGAGTGGGTCAGGATGACGGTAGAGCCCGAGCGAGGACGCCTTCGCTTCTGGGTATCTCGCGACGGGGTCGATTGGAGCCAGCTCGGCGAGGACCGCCGCTTCGACCCGATTGGAGCGCTCTTTGACAGTCGCGGGCCGGTCTACGTCGGGACCGATCGACCCGGCAGCGACAACCCGTTCGCAGGCAAGCTCTACTACTTCGAGGTCCGGCAGGGCATCGACGGTCCGATCCTGGCCGACCTCGATTTTCGGGAAGCGGCCGGAGACCCGGGCCGATGGGTGGACAGCGCAGGGAATGTGTTCACTGCCCGGGGGACGGGCTGGGAGTACGTGACGCCCGGGGACTGAGTCCGGCTAGCCGAGCGCCTGCAATGCCCAGAGCAGCCCCATTCCCACCACGATGACTCCGGCGACGTTCTTCAGCCGCCAGGCGACCAGGGCGGCCGCCACGGCCGCAAGGAACCGCGGGTTGCCGAGCGGCGTGACATCCATCGCACCGTCCGACAGGGTCACCGCCGGCACGACGAGGGCTGCCAGGACCGCAGGCGCCACAAACCGGAGTGGCCGCTGCGCCCAGATCGGCATCGGACGGGTCCCCAGGAGACCGATGAAGGAGAGGCGCATCGCATAGGTCCCGAGGCCGATGACTACGACGACGAGCCAGTCGTTCATGTCGCCACCCGTTCGGTCACGACCCCGGCGGCGATCCCGAGCAGGGCGCCGATGAGGAGGCCGAGGTTGTACGAAACGTTGTGGGCCAGCAGAGCGACGAGTCCGCCGACCACCGCCGCCACCACCGATGGGCGGTCCTTGAGCGCAGGCACGAGTAGCGCCAGGAAGACGAGTGGAATGGCGAAGTCGAGCGACCACGACTCCGGGATCGAAGCCCCGAGCACTACCCCGGCCACACTCGTTGCCTGCCAGGTCGTCCAGAGAGCGATTGCGCCCCCGAGGAAGAACCACCGCTTGTAGACCGGGTCGGTGTCGGTGTCGTAGCGGCTGATCGAGACGGCGAATGCCTGGTCGGTGAGGATGTACGGCAGCACCAGGCGCCACCTGGTCGGGAAGTCTCGGAAATGGGGGGCGAGCGCGGCGCTGTACATGAGATGGCGGGCGTTGATGACGAGTGCCGTCGCAATCACAACGGCCGCAGCCGAACCGGCCGTCAACAGCTGGACAGTGGCCAGTTGGGCCGCACCGGCAAAGATGATCAACGATGAGGCATAGCCGAGGCCCCCGCCCACTGCGCTGGCGGCCGCCGTTACCCCGAAGATGAGTCCAAACGGGGCCACACCGATGAGCAGCGGCAGCACCGACCGCACGCCGTCGAACAGTGCGGAACGGACGGGCATGGGGGTGCGGCCTCCTCGGTACAAGGACGGATACGGTAGCGGCAGACGGTCACCCGTTCAGGGACGGGGCACTACTGCGAGTTGCCGGGAAACGGCAACCAGGTCACCTTCCTCATCCCACAGTACGCCGTCCTCCTCGAGGAGACCACCGTTGATGTGCTCGGTCGAGAACCAGGACCCGATCCAGCCCGGATGCGGCCGCTTGTGGACGTGGACCGTCAGCTCGATGGTTGGAACCCACCCGAAGGAGATCTCAGGGGCGTTGAACACCGATGGGGGGTGTGCATCGGCGAAGAGCAGCATCGACAACGGGTCCGGGCCCCGCCCGTCGCGAAACCGCATCCACCCGGCAAGCTCGGCTGCTCCGTGTTTGTCGCCGGTGGCGAAGCCAAGGTGGTCCGGATGGAAGCGGATCTCGACCTTGTCGAAGATCCTGGGCACGAACCCATCGCTCTCGTGCAGACTTCCCGTGCAGGCCTCGACCGGCGGGAGACCGGGAAGGCCCGTCTCGTACACCACTCCCGTCTCGCGTTCCTCCAGGTTTCCGAATGTCCCGAGTGCGTGCGCCACGACTCGACCATTCTGGATGAGGCGGCCGCTGGCCGTTCCGAACCGCCTGCCCGATCGGAGAACCTCGCCGTGGACTTCGGCCGGGCCCGGTTCAGCCGGAGACGTGAAATGGGCCGTCACCGTGACCGGATCGGGATGGCCGGTGGCAGGACCAAGCGCGCCGGCCAGAATCGACATGACAAGGCCACCGTTTGGGATGCCGGCGAAATCCCATCCGTCCGGAATGGTGGCCGTCCACCGTCCTTCACCGGCCGGAACGGCGGCACCGATCTCGTCGAACTCGAACATGACCCGCGACGTTACTGCCGGAGCCCTCAGCCCGCCTCGATGGTCACGGAATCGGCAATCGGAGCGCCGTCGACGGCGTACGGGGCATGGGTGTTCGCGTTGAGAGAGACGGTGACTTCGTGCGAGCCGGCAGCAAGGCCCGTCAGGTGGTACCACTCACCGTAGATCCGAGCGACCTTCTCGCCGTCGACGTAGACGTGGGCATGTCCCTCGCCGGCGACGTGGTCGAGGCCGGCGCTCTCGGGAGCCCACACGAGATGTTCAACGTCGGCGTGAACGTTGAAACCCGAGACCGGATCCGGTGTCACCGTCACCGTCACGGTTGGGAGCGGATCGCCGGTCGCTTCCAGCGGTTCCATCATGGAATGCATGTGGGCGGTATCGCCGGCCGCGTGGAGGTGGGTGGTGGTCGACCCTTCCCTCGAGCCACACGCGGCCAGCGCGAAAACGATCAGTGGGAGAAGGATGAGAGTTCGCATAGCGCGGCATGTTATGGGCATGTGAATCACTTCACAAAACCCGGCTCAGTCGTTTGCGGGCTGCCCGGAGGGCTGTTCTGGGATCTCGGCGGTGTCGTCGACGCCGGTGGCGTTGAGTCGCTCGATCGTGCGCTCCCGGGCCGCCCCGGTTCCAAACGCGGTCACGACATCACCCTCGACCAGCTCGAGATTGCCGGTCGGGACCATCACCACCCTCCCCCGCTGCACCGAGACGAGGGTTAGCCCTTCCGGCCAGACGGTCTCCTTGACGAGGCGGCCGTCGGCCATCGATTGACGCGGGATTCGGAAATCGAAGAATCGGGCGCCCGGATCGGTTCGAAGCCGTAGTCGCTCCAGGCTCAGCTCGTGCTCGGTCGACGCACTGAGCGCCTGGTGATAGGCATTGACGGCTCCTACACGTCGGAACACGCCGACGAGCCGGGTTGGATCCTCGTCGTCCACCACCGGCAACCGTCCGACTCCGAGCGCGGCCATGCGTTCGATCGCGAGCGAAACGGGAGACATCGGAGTAACGGTTGCCGGTCGCGGGGTCATCGCATCGGCGACGGTGGCGTCGGGTATCTCGTCTGCCCGCTGGATGTCGGCAAGGGTGATGATGCCGACGAGCGCACCGCCCTCGAGCACCGGCAGGCCGTGGTGGCGCTCCCGATCGAGCAAGGCATGGATCTCGTCCAGTGTCTGATCGGGGGCGACGCTCGTGAGGTTGCGAGTCATGACATCACGCACCTGGACGGTGTCGAGCAGGTCGACCTCACCCCGGCGAGTCAGTTTGATCCCGGCCCTGGCCAACGGCATCGTGTACGCGCTCAAGGAGTGCATGCGATCGGCCAGGAAGGTGGCGAGCGTTCCGGCCAGCATCAGCGGCAGCACGAGCCCGTAGTCCCCGGTGATCTCGAACACGATGAGAATCGAGGTGAGCGGCGCCCGGGCAACCGCCGCGAATGTGGCCGCCATGCCGACGATGGCAAATGCGCTCGGCTCCAGCGTGCTGACCGTCCAGGATCCGTCCACGATATGGGCGATACCGGCTCCGAGGGCGGCGCCGATGAAGAGGCTCGGCATAAATGCTCCACCGGACCCGCGGGCTCCAAGGGTGAGGCCGGTGGCAAGGATCTTGAGGCCGGCAATAGCCAGCAGCGTGTACCACATGTAGGTGGCGGGCTCTCCCACCCCGCTCAGCAGATCCCCAATGAACTGCTGACCGGTACCGAGAACTTCGGGATAGATGAGACCAAGGGCCCCGACCGCCACGCCGATGCCGATGGGTCGTATCCAAACCGGACCCGGGATCTTCGCCCCCTCCGTCAGGGAGAGCAGTCGGAGGAGCAGAAAGGCCGCCACGGCCGCCGCCAGCCCGAGGACCGCGTAGAGCAGCAATTCACGAGGATCTTCGAGGCTGTGCGAGGCCGCCTGCAGGAGTTGCTCCTCGCCGACCAGCAACCGGCTCGTTACAGCGGCAGACACCGAGGTGATGACGACGACGTTGAGGTGGCGAAGGCCGAAGTTGCCGAGGATGACTTCCATGGCAAACAACATCCCGGCGATCGGTGCGTTGAAGCTGGCGCCGATCCCCGCCCCCGCCCCGGCGGCCACGAGGCTGCGCATCTTGTCCTCGCCCTGCTTGGTGTAGCGGCCGGCTACCGAACCGACGGTGGCGCCGATCTGGACGATGGGCCCCTCCCGCCCGGCCGAGCCTCCGGCACCGAGGGTGGCGGCGGTGGCGGCGATCTTCGTGAACCACGAGCGCAACCGGAGCCGGCCACCCCGCACCACGAGGGCCGCCATGGCGGCCGGCACGCCGTCGCCTTCTGCCTCCGGGGCAAATCGGCGGGCGATGAGAAATGCCACCAGGATTCCGATGGGAACGCTGATCAAGAAGACGGCATCGCCGAGCGACAACGCCTCGGCCAGTTCGGCGACGCCGTCTTCGACGAGGTCGATAGACCAGATGAGGAGTGCGCTGCTGAACCCGACGAGGATGCCGACCAGGACGGCCAGGGTGAGGAAGGCGGCCGCCCCGGCGCGGTCGAAGGACCCACGGGTCAATTCGGCAAGACGAGTGCGAGTAAAGATGGAGATGAGATTCCGTTGCTAGGCCGGCTGATCGTAACCCGGGCGAGCGGATCCCCCAGTCGCCGAGCGACGCTAGGCGTCGCGCGGCCCTAGGAATCGAGCGAGCCGAGGAACTCGTATATCTCGGTGAGATCAACCCCCGGGAGGCTCCCAGAGGGAACGCCGAGCGGATTGAGTGCCGCCGCCCGGGCCGATGGCCAGGACAAGCCGGCCCATTGCTCGGCCAACTGGGTCGGGGGGCGTCGACAGCACTCGCCGTCCGGGCATTGACTCGTGCTGTGGCGGTCGGTGTCAGAGCCGCGGAAGAAGCGAGCGTCTTCGAAGCGACAGCCCACGGTGATGGCATGCGGGGGCTCGCGGTCGACCTCCAGGTGGGTGGCACACCAGAAGGATCCGGCCGGAGTATCCGTGTACTGGTAGTGGATCCCGAACTTGTCGTCTGAGTGGAAGGCGACTCGCGTCCCCCACTGGCGACAAAGGCGCTGGCCTTCGATCGAGCCGTCCGGAGCGGTCGGGAACGGGACCCCGGAATTGCCGTACGCCTTCCAGATGACACCGAGCTCGTCGGACCGGACGAAGTGGGTACGCAGATCGAGGTGGCGGGTGGCGAGATTGGTGAAGCGCTGAGCCGCCAGCCGGTAGTTGATGTAGTACATCTCCTTGACGTCCTCGACCGACAGGCTGCGAGTCTTCTTCGCCTCCCTGAGATAGGGAACGAGCGTCCGTTCTGGAGCCAGCACGGCCGCCGCGAAGTAGTTCGCCTCCATGCGCTGGTGAAGGAATTCGGTGTAGCTGGCGGGCGCGCCGTGCCCGAGCACGAAGTGCCCGAGCGTCTGGAGCACGACGGTGCGAGCTCGTCTCGTTCGCATCTCGTCGCGACCCCGTATGAGGATGCGGTGATTCTTGAGATCGGCCAGAGACCGGACCGACGTCGGCAACTCCGCCACCTGCCGCACTTCGAAGCCAAAGTGGGCAACGAGGTCGGTGAGCGTCGTCTGGGGCATTGCACCCGGACGGTCAAAGCCGACGGCGTCGAGCGCACCGGCCGCTTCGGCCTCGATGTCGGCGAGATACAGGTCATTCGCCACGAGGAAGCTGCGCAGTGTCGCGTTGGCAGCCAGCGCCTCCTGGGGCGAGGCGGCGTGGACAAACGATTGCTCCTTGAGCTCGGTGTAGAGGCGGACGAGGTGCTCGAGCGCGGTGTCGGACAGCTTGGCGCTCGGCTTGAGATGGGGAAGTCCGAGTTCCTGGTAGAGCGGGTCGGCCTGGGCTTGTTCGAGATGAATCTCGAGCTCGGCCCGCCGGGAGGGAGGCGTGGTGTCGAGCAGATCGGCGGCGCTCACGTCGAGAGCGGCGGCGAGCGAGTTGATGAGCCCGAGCTTCGGCTCGCGTTTTCCGTTCTCGAGATTCGAGAGATACGGAGCCGGTTTGCCGACGACGTCTCCGAGGGCATCGAGGGTCATCCCCCGTAGGCGCCGGAAGTGGCGCATTCGTTGCCCGAACGTGAGCAAATCGATCATAACTTCTGTCTCTCCGGTCTGTGAGAGTAAGAATAGGGGATCTTATGTCTCGGTAGACTTGCTGTCGGGTGTGTTCCTATAAGAAAGTGGTGTCTATGAGCAGCGGAATCATCAACGTCCTCGGCCCGCTCGGGCCCCGCCACGACGAGGTTCTCACTACGGAGGCGCTCGCCTTTGTTGCCTCGCTCCACCAACGATTCAATCCCGAACGGCTCGCTCGCCTGGCGGCCCGATCGGCCAGACAAGATCTCATCGACGCCGGGCAGCTGCCCGGGTTTCTCCCGGAAACCGAAGGTGTCCGGTCCGGCAACTGGCACGTCTCACCGGTCCCCGCCGACCTCCAGGATCGCCGGGTCGAGATCACCGGCCCGGTCGACCGCAAGATGATCATCAACGCTCTCAACTCAGGGGCCAAGGTGTTCATGGCCGACTTCGAGGACGCCAACTCCCCCACCTGGGCAAACATCGTCGACGGCCAGGTGAACCTCATCGACGCGGTGCGCCGCACGATCCGCCTCGAGCAAGCCGACAAGGTCTACGAGCTCGGCCCCGATCCGGCCACCCTCATGGTGCGGCCCCGCGGCTGGCATCTGGTTGAGCACCACATCACCGTGGATGGCGAGCCCATCTCGGCCAGCCTGCTCGACTTCGGCCTCTACCTCTTCCACAACGCCCGGTATCTGCTCGACAACGGCTCGGGCCCCTACTTCTACCTCCCGAAGCTCGAGAGCCACCTCGAGGCACGGCTGTGGAACGACGTCTTCGTCGCCGCCAAGGAAGAGCTCGATATCCCGGTCGGCAGCATCAAGGCCCCCGTCCTCATCGAGACGATCCTGGCCGCATTCGAGATGGACGAGATCCTCAACGAGCTCCAGGAACACTCGGCCGGCCTCAACGCCGGTCGGTGGGACTACATCTTCTCGGTCATCAAAAAGCTCCGCAACTATCCCGATCACCTCCTTCCCGACCGGGCCCTCGTGACCATGAACGTGCACTTCATGCGGTCGTACACCCGCCTCCTCATCCGCACCTGTCATCGACGGGGCGCCCACGCCATGGGCGGCATGGCGGCCTTCATCCCGAGCCGCCGCGACGAGGAGGTGAACGCTCGCGCCATCGCCAAGGTGCGCGAGGACAAGGAGCTGGAAGCCTTCAACGGCCACGACGGCACCTGGGTGGCCCATCCCGACCTCGTGCCCATTGCGATGGAAGTGTTCGACGGGGCCCTCGGAGACCATCCCAACCAGATCAATGTCCAGCACGACGATGTCCCGGTGGAGGCCGCCGACCTGCTGAACACCTACGTCGAGGGTGGAGCCGTCACCGAGGCCGGCCTGCGGCTCAACGTCAACGTCGGTATCCGCTACCTCGAAGCCTGGCTCGGCGGCAACGGAGCAGCCGCCATCTTCAATCTCATGGAGGACGCCGCCACCGCCGAGATCTCGCGTTCGCAGATCTGGCAGTGGATCCACCATGGCGCAGTCCTCGCCGACGAACGGGTCGTCACCCGCGACCTCGTGCAGGCCATTACCGACGAAGAGCTCGCCTCGATCCGGGACGAGTTGGGCGAGGAGACGTACCGGGCCGGCCGCTGGGTGGAAGCCCGGCAGCTCTTTGAACAGGTTGCGCTCGCTGAGGAGTTCGAGGAGTTCCTCACGATTCCCGCCTATCACGTGCTGGAAGGCACGGAATGAGTCATCCATCACGACACCGACCAACCCGATGAGGAGAATGCGATGACCGTGGCCCGGCGGATGGAAGAAGAAGCGCGGCTGCTCAACGAAGAGTGGACGAACGATCCGCGCTGGGAAGGCGTCGAACGACCCTACTTCGCAGAGGAGGTCATCCGGCTGCGGGGGTCGATCCGCGAGGAGTACACCCTCGCCACCACGACCGCCAGGAAGTTGTGGGACATCACTCACGACATGGACTACGTGAACGCACTCGGTGCCCTCTCGGGCAACCAGGCCGTGCAGATGGTCAAGGCGGGCCTGCGCGCCATCTACCTGAGCGGCTGGCAGGTGGCCGGCGATGCCAACCTGGCCGAAGAGGTCTACCCCGACCAGAGCCTCTACCCGGTCAATAGTGCTCCCACCCTCGTGCGCCGCATCAACAACGCTCTCCGCCGCGCCGATCAGATCGAGTGGTCTGAGGGCAAGGACGACACCGACTGGATGATCCCGATCGTGGCTGACGCTGAGGCAGGTTTCGGCGGTCCGCTCAACGTGTTCGAGCTCATGAAGTCCTTCATCAAGGCCGGAGCGGCCGGCGTTCACTTCGAAGACCAGCTGGCGGCTGAGAAGAAGTGTGGCCACATGGGTGGCAAGGTGCTCGTGCCGACGGCCCAGCACGTGCGCAGCCTCATCTCGGCCCGGCTCGCCGCCGACGTGCTCGGCGTGCCGACGGTGGTGGTGGCCCGCACCGACGCGAACGGCGCCGATCTCATGACGAGCGACATCGACCCCCGTGACCAGGAGTTCACGACCGGCGAGCGCACCATCGATGGCTTCTACCGGGTGCGCGCCGGTCTCGACCAGGCGATCATGCGAGGGTTGGCATACGCGCCGTATGCGGATCTCATCTGGTGCGAGACGGCGCATCCCGATCTCGACGAGGCGGCCCGCTTTGCCGAGGCGATCCACGCCGAGTTCCCGGACAAGAAACTCGCCTACAACTGCTCGCCGTCGTTCAACTGGAAGAAACACCTCGACGACGGGACTATTGCCAAGTTCCAGCAGGAGCTCGGAGCCATGGGCTACACGTTCCAGTTCATCACGCTGGCTGGCTTCCACGCACTGAATGCCTCGATGTTCGAGCTCGCTCGCGGGTATGCCGAAGAGGGGATGACCGCCTACGTGCGACTCCAGGAGCACGAGTTCGAGATGGAGCAAGACGGCTACACCGCCACTCGCCATCAGCGGGAAGTGGGCGCCGGCTACTTCGACCAGGTCGCCCAGGTCATCAGCGGGGGGGCCGCCTCCACGCTCGCCATGCACGGCTCGACCGAGGAAGAGCAGTTCTAGCCGAAACGTCGCCCGCCCTAGGTTTGTGGGGTACGTTGTAGACGTGACGAGAGGGGTAGCGGATGGTTGAAGTACCCGAGCGGAACCTGGCTCTCGAGCTGGTACGGGTCACAGAAACGGCGGCCCTCGCGGCCGCCCGCTGGCAGGGTCGCGGCGATAAGGAAGCGGCCGATCAGGCCGCCGTCGACGGCATGCGGCTCATCCTCGGCTATATCGACATCGACGGGACCATCGTCATCGGCGAGGGCGAGAAGGACGAGGCGCCCATGCTCCACAACGGGGAGCGGGTCGGCACCGGCCGGGGCATGGCGGTAGACGTTGCGGTCGATCCGGTCGACGGCACCACGCTCACCTCAGAAGGAATGCCCGGGGCCGTGGCGGTGATCGCCGTCTCCGAGCGCGGCACCATGTATGCGCCCGGCAGTCTCGTTTACATGGACAAGATCGCCGTAGGACCTGCTGCGGCGGGCTTGATTGACCTGGAGGCGCCGGTTGCCCACAATCTGCAGGCCGTTTCCAAGGCGCTCGACAAGGATGTCGCGGAGCTCACGGCCATCATTCTCAATCGCCCCCGCAACGCTCCGTACATCGAGGCGGTTCGGGCGGCCGGAGCGCGCATTCGGCTCATCCGGGATGGTGACGTGGCCGGCGCGATCGCCACCGCCCAGGAGGACAGCGGCATCGACATCCTCTTCGGGATCGGAGGCTCACCCGAGGCGGTCATCGCGGCCGCCGCCCTCAAATGCATGGGAGGTGAGCAGCAGTGCAAGCTGTGGCCCCGCGATGACACCGAGCGCGCCTATGCCGACGCCGAGGGCCACGATCTCTCGAAGGTGCTGACGATGAAGGACCTCGTCGCATCCGACAACGTGTTCTTTGCCGCCACCGGGATCACCGACGGTGAACTGCTCGACGGGGTCAAGTACAAGCACCACAACGCCACGACTCACTCGGTCGTCATGCGATCGAAGACCGGCTCCATCCGGTCGATGAAGGCCACCCACGACTTCACGAAACTGCGCCGGCTCAGCGCGCTCATCTACGAATAACCGCCAACCTGAAAGGGAGAAGCATGGCAAACATCGTCCACGTCAAAGGGACCGGAACCATCGGTGAGCCGCTCATCGGGCTTCTCGACGATCACAGCGAAGCCTTTGGCATTGACGAGATCACGTTCCACAAGCGCACGCCCCTCCTCCATGAGCGCGGCAAGATCAGCGACCTCATTCGACGGGGCGCTTCGCTGGCGGTAGATGAGGCTCGATGGTCCGACTTCGAGGCCATGGGCCTCACCCCCAAGTTCAAGGCGCACGAAGCCATCGAGCGGGCGTCGGTCGTCATCGACTGCACGCCCGCCGGCAACGCCAATAAGGAGAAGTACTACGAGGACTCCCCGGGCCCGCTCGGGTTCCTGGCGCAGGGATCAGAGTTCGGCTTCGGCAAACCGTACGCACGCGGCATCAACGACTCGGCACTGGTCCGCGATGATGACCGGTTCATCCAGGTGGTGTCGTGCAATACCCACAACATCTCATCGCTCGTCAAGACCCTCGCCATGGAGACCGACGGCACAAGCCACCTGGTAGCGGGACGCTTCCTCTGCATGCGGCGGGCCAACGACATCAGCCAGGACGACTCATTCGTGCCGTCGCCGACGGCGGGCGCACACGACGACGAACGCTTCGGCACCCATCACGCCCGCGACGCCCACGAGCTATTCACCACCCTTGGTCACGATCTGCCGGTCTGGTCATCGGCCATCAAGCTTCCCACCCAGTACATGCACTCGATCTGGTTCAGCCTCGAGCTCGACCACGACATGACCGTGGAAGAAGCGATCGAACGCCTCCAGGCCAACACCCGTGTCGCCCTCACCTACAAGCGGTCGGCCAACCAGATCTTCTCGTTCGGGCGCGATCACGGCTTCTACGGCCGCATCCTCAGCCAGACGGTGATCCCTATCGAAACCCTCGCCGTGCGAAACGGCAACGAACTGGTGGGCTTCTGCTTCACACCCCAGGATGGAAACGCGCTGCTCTCTTCGCTGACTGCGACGCTCTGGTACCTCTATCCGGATGGCTTCGAGGACCGGATCGACTCGGTTCGCAAGTACCTGTTCCAGGAGGTCTAGGAGCCGAGGACGACGCCTTCGTTCGGCTCGAGCACCAGCCGGCCGCCGTCGATGTGCACGGGTTCCAGTTGCGTTGAGATGAGCGGGGTGGTCCCGCCCACCGCTTGAAGGGGCATGGTCGCCGGCTCGTCCGCGAAATTGAGCACCACGGAGAGGGGCTCGCTTCCATGGGACCGCACGAATCCGAACACGCCATCCGGCAGCCCATCGATAGGAGCGTACGAACCGAGGTGGAGCGCGGGCCGGTCGCGCCGCAGGCTGAGGAGGCGACGATAGAGGGTGAGGATGGACGTGTCCGACCGGTCGGCGACCTCGACGTTGACCATGGTGACATCGGCGGTGAGCGGGAGCCACAGGTCGTCCGGTTCGGCCGCCGAGAAGCCGGCTGTAGCTGAGGAGTCCCACTGCATGGGCGTCCGGCACCCGTCCCGGCCCAGCTCGGGCTCTCGAAGAGCCCACGGATCCTGCTGATCCTCGGGCGCGATCGGGACCTCGGTCATTCCGATCTCATCGCCGTAGTACATGGTGGGGGTTCCCCGTAGCGTAAGCAGCAGCATGGCAGCTAGACGAGCCCGTTCGGGACCAAACCGCGTCGCCAGGCGCGGCTCGTCGTGGTTGCCGAGGACGTAGCTGGGCCAGGCTCCCGCAGGCAAGACCGCCTCGAGTTCGTCGACTCGGGCCCGAACCTCGGCGGCGTCCCACGGCACGTAGAGCAGCGTGAAATTGAACGGCATGTGCATGCCGTCCAGGTTGGTTCCGTAGTACCGAACCCATTCCTCCCAATCGAAGATGTGGACCTCTCCGATAGTGACGCGGGGCGGGTCGTACCCGTCGACGACGGCCCGCACGTCGCGGTAGACGTCGTGGACGTCGGGATGCCCCATGTCGTGGATGTGGTGCTGGATCTCGTACTCCCCCATCGACTTGAAGTTCCCGTCGGCGCCGGGCTTCGGTGGGTTGTCACGCAGGTCGGGATCTTTCATGATCCGGTGGGCGACGTCGATGCGGAACCCGTCGACCCCTCGATCAAGCCAGAAGCGATAGACGTCGTGCATCGCCTCCACGACCTCGGGGTTGCGCCAGTTGAGATCGGGCTGTTCGGGGATGAACGTGTGGAGGTAATACTGGTCGGTAGCCTCGTCCCACTCCCAGGCGCCACCCCCGAAGGCGCTCAGCCAGTTGTTGGGCGGAAAACCGTCCGGCTTGGCATCACGCCACACGTACCAATCCCGCTTGGGGTTGCTCTTCGAGGAACGGGACTCGAGAAACCACGCGTGCTGGTCGGACGTGTGGTTGGGGACGATGTCGATGATGACCTTCAGACCGAGCCCGTGGGCCGTGGCGAGGAGCTCGTCGAAATCGGCCAGTGTCCCAAAGAGCGGGTCGACGTCGGTGTAGTCGGCCACGTCGTACCCGAAGTCGGCCATCGGCGAGGTGTAGAACGGCGAGATCCAGATGGCGTCCACTCCCAGGTCTGCCAGGTATGGGAGGCGTTCGGTGATCCCGGGGAGATCCCCGACTCCGTCACCGTTCGAATCCTGGAAGCTGCGCGGGTAGATCTGATAGATGACTGCGGTCTGCCACCAGAGGAGATCGGGTTTTTCCATGCGCCGAGGCTACCGAGTCGTCACGCCGCGTCGACCACTCTGTGCTGTTGCTGAACGCCCGGGATTGCCGGTTCTAGTGCGCTTTCAACGGCGCCAACAGGGTGAGGTGGCCGTCATTATGCGTGCCTTCCCTCGATTGGTTCGCCGATCTCACAGATAACGGAAGAGCAAGCGCCGAATGCCGGTTCCCGGACGCCTGCGGGTGCTCGGTATCGCTCCCCGCCGTGAGTGTTCTGTGCGCCGGATCCAGCGCCGAGGATTGCGAGGGTGGCTGTGGCTCCGTACCCGTGCGTGCCTGCTGACGCCGCTACGGACTCTCATCTAGCCCGCTGAAGGCGGCCTCTACCCGCTTGAGGAACCACCGCGCCCCCGGCTCGTCCCCTTCCGCCGCGTTGCGAAACAGCGAAAGCCCCATGTCGGGAAGGTCGAACGGTATCTCGCGACGGTCGAGGTGAAAGGCGGCGGCGGTGTTGGCCATGGCTACGGACGGCACGGTGAGTAGCAGGTCCGTCTGAGCGATCATCTGCGCGGCCAATGAGAAGTTCGGAACCACGGCCCCTACGACGCGGCGAATCCCGAGCTCAGCGGCCCGCTTCTCGATGGGGGGGCACACGGCGACGTCGATGGCATTGCCATCTCGGAGGCCGCAGGAGTGGTGCAGCTCCGCGTGGCTCCGGGCGTCGGTCACCGGCGGGCCGGCGGCTTCGGGGTGAGCGTGTCGAGCACGGTCTGGATGGTGGAGTCGGCGCGGATCTTGGATTCGGTCGCACCGACGACCCGCAGCCCCTGCGTGGCCACCAGCACGAGGTCGGCGGCCTGATCGGGTGTGAGCCCGTCGGCCAATTCGTTTCGGCGCGATTCGAACGCGGCGATCAGGATGGCCCGCAGCTCGTCGAATCCCTTCGATGTCAGATCGAGACATCGCTCGTCGGTGGCGTTGCGCTCCATCGTGGTGTTCACCAAGAGGCAACCCCGGTGGTCGGTCCTCTTGGCTGAAGAGTGCAGGAGTCTCTTGATGGCTTCCCGCAGCGAGACTGCCGAGTCG